>NZ_JBNAIL010000026.1:0-16956 GCF_052048195.1 Candidatus Pelagibacter sp. HIMB123
GGTTTACCTACCTTGGTTCGAAAATTGGGGAAGAATATATTGCTGCAAATGCAATTTTGATAAACCTTGTTTTTTTATCTGCGTTTATTTTAGATGCTTACGCATTTTCTACAGAAGGAATAATTGGATTTTCTATAGGAAAAAAAAATAAAACTTTATTCAGTGAGATTGTAAAAAATTCCTTCATCTTAAGTTCACTAACAGGCTTAGGGATTTCAATATTGTATTATTTCATACATAAAAATGTAATCTATATGATGTCAGATATTAATTTGGTAAGATCACTTAGTTTAGATTATTCAATATGGATGATAATGCTCCCTTTTTTTGCTTCATTTTGTTATCAATTTGATGGGATTTTTATTGGAGCTTCTCAAACAAAAGAAATTAGAAATGCAATGTTTTTTTCGGTTTCCATGTATCTAGTAATTTCTTTAATCATGACAAACTATTTTTCAAATAATGGTGTCTGGATATCACTAACTCTCTTTATGATTTTACGTGCTTTATCCTTATATTATTATTTAAATAGAATTTATTTAAAATTTAGTGACAGTTAATCCCATATTTTTTAAGTCTCCAATAATTATAGGGCCAAGGAGTTAAAAAACCTACTATCAGCATTATTGGCACCACCCACCATGTTAAAATTGCACCACCAGTTAAAACAAAGTCAGTTAAATTCATCATAATTTCCATACTAATCATTGAAATTAAACTCATTCCACAAGCAGTTTTGAAGGCGTTAACAAAATTAAAATTTTGTGTCATTAAAATTATTGTTTCTAAAATAATACTTGTAATCAATCCGTTGATGATTGCTAAAATCATTATTCCTAAAACTGGAAAAGGAATTTGAGTTAATTGAAAAAATAATATTGTTCCAAAGTCTCCAATCGCACAACCAAGCACACACCAGGCTGTATTTTTTGCACTTCTTTTCCAGGTATGTCTACAAGACCAATGAAATGTGGAGGTATTCATTATTATTTGATATTAATGATAAATGATTTTTAGACAAGTTTTCGATAATAAATCATCAACTTATACTTATTTAATTGCGTCGGCAAAAGGTCGCGAGGCAGTCATAATTGATCCAGTAATTGAGAATGTTGAAAGCTACATTAAGTTACTTCAAGAATTAGATTTAAAATTAGTTAAAGTAATAGATACCCATATTCATGCTGATCATGTAACTGGTGCAAGTAAACTAAAGCAAGCAACAAATTGTTCTACACTAATGGGGGAACATACCCCTGCTGATGCTGTCGAAATTAAAGTAAAAGATGATGAAATAATAAAAATTGATCAAATAGAAATCAAAGCTATGTATACACCTGGTCATACTTCTGACAGCTATAGTTTCTTAATGGATAACAATTTGTTTTCAGGAGATACTCTTTTAATTAATGGCACTGGTAGGACAGATTTTCAAAATGGTAGTTCAAAAGATGCTTATAATTCTATTTTTAATAGATTGTTAAAATTACCTGAGGATACCATTTTGTATCCTGGTCATGATTATAATGGCAAAGAATCTAGTACAATTGGTAATGAAAAAAAATTTAATCCAAGATTGCAGGTTAAAAATGTTGATGAGTATGTAGAACTTATGTCAAATCTTAATTTAGCAAAACCAGAATTAATAGATATTAATGTAAGTAGAAATATTAAGTTAGGTGCTAATTAAAGACAACAAATATTAAAAACCAATAAGAAACTAATCCAGCTAAAATTGTTGCAATAATATTTTTTGAAAAATAACCAACTATAACAGCGGCTATTGCTGCAAATATTTTAGGGTTATCCATTTCAATGAACTGACCGTAGTCGTTTATAAAAATGCCTGGAAATATTATTGCTGGAAATACTGCAGATGGAACATAAGCCAATACAGCTTTTATTTTATCTCCCAACATGTCTCTACTCACTAAAGCCACCATCGTCATTCTAGTTAAGTAAGTTAATATTCCTGCAACAATAATTGATAACCAGGTCATTTTATTTTTTTAGCCTCAAAATTAAAGCTGCAACAAATAAAGCAAGTATAGGTGAGATAATTATGTAAGATCTAAATGGAGCATCATAGAATAATAATGAACTCAATCCACAAACAATCATTACAATTAAGTGATCAATTTTTTTTAGATCTTGTATTACGATAGCTATAAACGTAAGTGGTATTGCAAATTTCAATCCAAGTTCTTCGGGTACAAATGATCCCAATATAATTCCAGATAATGTAGCAATTTGCCAACACACCCACATTGTGCAACCGGTACCAATTAAGTGATAATGTAAATATTCTTCTGTTTTATTTTTTTTAAAAAATTTATTAGACTCAGCAAATCCCTGATCTACAATTACATAAGAAATAAGTAATTTTTTAATAAAAGATAATTTTTCTAAATACTCTGATAAAACTGCACCATACAAAAGATGTCTTGAATTTATAACACCAACTGATGTGGCAGCCACTAACCCTGAAGCTCCTCCAGATAACAACTGTAAAAAAACTATTTGTGAAGCTCCTCCAAAAATTATGAAGGACATGGCATAAACTAAATAGGGATCAAAACCAAGTTCAACCCCGATTGCTCCACAAATTATTCCAAATGGAATTACTGAAAGCATATGTGGAGAAATATCCAACATCCCTCGAGTAAATAATTGTTTTTTGGTAAGCATTTGCTTGTTTTATTAAAAACAAACTATGTGATCAATATTAATCGGTCTCTTAATTCCAAACTTTTCGTCAGCTTCATGTTGATGTTCGTGATGAGAATGAACAAAAACTGGTATCAATAAATTGCTATTAGTTTTTAGAGTGTAAATAAAGTTTGTCCCTCTAAATTTCCGATCCACTACTTCTAGCTTTAGATTGCTTTTGTCATCATGCTCAAGATCTTCTGGCTGTAATAAAAGTTGTACCTTAGAACCTTTTGGATAATGTTTGGTGAAGTTACCTTTAATTGTTCCTAAATCGTCATTTTCCAATGTGTTTTCGTCAGTAACTTTTGCAGGAATTAAAATGCCTCTATTTAAGAAATTAACAACATCCACAGAATTTGGGAAATGATAAACATTATATGGATCATCAAATTGTTTGAGCTCACCATCTAAAATAATTCCACATTTAGTTCCTAAATAAAAAGCTTCGTAAGAGTCATGTGTAACAATAATTGTTGTAATTTTTAAGTCTTTTAAGATTTGTTTTAATTTAACTTGTATTTCTTCTTTAAAACTCTGATCAATATTTGATAATGGTTCATCCAAAAGTAATAGATCAGGATTTGACATTAAGGATCTTGCTAAAGATGCTCTTTGTGCTTCTCCAGAACTTATTTCATGAGGAAATTTATCTAGAATATTTTCTAGATGAAGAAATTTCACTATATCTTTAAGGTTCAATCCTTTCTTTTTTTTCCTATTTCTTTCAACTCCAAAGTTAATATTTTCTAAAACATTATAATGTGGAAAAAGTGAATTGTCTTGAAATGCCAAAGATATATTTCTATCTTCTGGCTCAACATGATTTTCTTTAGAAGAAATTGTTTTATTTTTTAAAATAATTTTTCCTGAATGTATTTTTTCTAATCCAGCTATTGTTCTTAAAATTGTTGTTTTTCCAATACCAGATGGTCCTAGAAGACATACAATATCACCTTCATTTTCTATATTAAAAGAAACATTATTTACTTTATTTTTTGAACTTGCTGCAAAAGTAACGTTTTCAATTTCTAAAAAATTATTTTTCATATTTATTTGTCTTTAAGAATATATCTTGATGTGATCAAAATGAAAACACTAGCTATAAGTATAAGTATCAAAGATGGTGCTGCGGCAGCTTCTAATAAGTCTTGAGAAGCAAATATATAAGCTTGGGTAGCAAATGTTTCAAAATTAAATGGTCTCATAATTAATGTAATTGGTAGTTCCTTAATTATTTCAATTGATAATAAGATACCAATTAATAAAACAGAATTTTTTAGATATGGGATATGAATATTTATAAATGTTTTTAATTTTGAATATCCTAACAAATAAGCGCTTTCATCTATTGAGTAATTAATTTTAAGATAACCAGATTTAAGACCATTATTCGCTAAAGAATAAAATCTAACAAAATATACAATTACAAGTCCAGCAATTGATCCAATAAAAATTGGTTTAATATCTAAAAAATAAATTATATTTTTATCAAACCATGAAACAAAAGATATAAAAGCTATAGCTAAAATTATTCCTGGAATAGCATAACCAGTAATTGAAAAAGTAGTTAAAATATCTAAAAGTTTATTTTTATTAATTCTATTTCCATAATTGGATATGAAAGATAATGAAATTAAAAGAAAGCTTGATATAAAAACTAAAATTATTGTATTTGATAATAAATCAATAATATTTAAGTCTATAAAATGTTTTGGAAAAATTAATGTCCAATAAAGCATTTGTGTTACAGGAAATAAAAAGCTTAAAAAAAATATTATTGAACAAAATAAAATTACAAAAAATGATTTCCAACCAGTTAATTTTTTTAAAGATTTTGATTTAAAATTACCTCTAGTATGTGAATGATATTGAGCTTTTTTTCTAGAAAAATTTTCTAAGACAAATAAACCTAAAATAAATATTAATAAAAAAAATGATATTCTATTTGCTAACGCTAAATCATCAAAAGCTATCCATGCATCATAAATACCTGTTGTCAGAGTTGAAATTCCAAAAAAAGAAACGGCACCAAAATCTGAAAGAGTTTCCATAGCTACCAAGGATAATCCAGCCACAATTGCTGGTCTGGATGCTGGTAAAATAATATTTAAAAATGTCTTTTTATTTGAAAAACCAAGGTTTTTACCTAGTTCAAGTAAATTCTGTGATTGGTAGTGGAATGATGCTCTTGTCAAAACATAAACATATCCAAATAATGAAAATGAAATTGAAATTATTGCTCCAAACATCCCATCAAATTTTGGAATATAATTATTATAATCACCATCACCAAACAAACTTTTCATAATTGAAAATGCTGTACCATAATTTTCAAAGAATGCTGTTAATGAATAAGCATAAATATAAGCGGGTACAGCAAATGATAAAATTAAAGCTCCTTTAAAAAATGATGAGCCTGGAAATTTATAAAATGAAACTAAATAAGCGCATCCTACCCCAATAATAAAGGTAGCTGATAAAACACCTATAAGAAGAGTTACCGAATTAAAAATATATTCAAATAAAAAAGTATTTTTAATTATTAATAAATATTCTCCTGTAGGTTCGAAAAAACTACTAAATACAGTTACTATCGGTATAGCAACTACAATTGATATAAGCAAAGAGCTTAAAAACCATATATTTAATTTATTGCCCATTTTAACGAAGCACTAATGATATAAAGTAGGGTAATTAACTTTATACCAAAAGTGCTTAGTGTTAACCTCTTTTATTTCCAACCAGCTAGCAACATTACTTCTAATGCATCAGCTTGGTTTTTTTTATAGTCTCCAACTTTTGTTTTTAAATCCTGTTTAAAATCTTTCCTCATTTTTTTTACCAAATCATGTGGTTCAACATCTTCAATCATTGGATATTCAAATGTGTTGTTGACTATATGTTGTTGTGCTTCTTTTGTTAAAAGAAACTCTAATAATTTTTTTGCATTTTCTGGATTAGGAGAATTTTTTAAAATGCCCCCTCCACTTATATTCATATGAGTTCCTCTATCATTTTGATTTGGAAAGAAAGGCATTACTTTTAAAGCAGCTTCTTTTTGCTCTTTGCCTTTTTGACCTGATAACATCAATGCATAATAATAAGTATTGGCCACTGCTAAGTCAGCTTCACCTGCGGCTACTGCTAAAATTTGAGCTCTATCATTTCCTTTAGGACTTCTTGCAAAATTCGAAACTAATTTTTTTGCCCATTTTAATGTTTCTTCTTTTCCATTATTTTTTATCAATGAAGCAACAAGAGATTGATTATAAATATTATTTGACTTTCTAATAACAATCTTTCCTTTCCACTTTGAATTGGCTAAATCTTCATATGTCATTCCGCTTAGATCACTTAAGCTTACTCTATCTGGTGAATAATAAATAATTCTTGCTCTCTTTGCGATACCTGTCCAATTATCAGATCTAAAATTTGAGGGGACTGTAGCTTTAATAATTGGTGTCATTGAGTTTTGAAACATTCCTTTTGCATCAAAAGCTCCTAATCTTCCAGCATCAGCAGTGATATATAAATCTGCCTTTGAGTCTTGTCCTTCCTCACTTATTCTTTTTTGTAAAGCTTTGTCTTTTCCTGATACTACGTTTACTTTAATTTCTGTCTTTGCAGTAAATTTTTGATACAACTGAATATCAGAGTCATAATGTCTTGCGCTAAAAACGTTTACTTCATTTGCAAAACTAAACTTGGCAAAGAAAACCAAAAATATTCCTATTAAACTTATTTTTTTCATTATTGTCCTATTCTTTACCCTAATTAATTTGCGAATGAGAATTATTCTCAATGCGAATGATTATCAATCGCATAGATTGTCGCAGAAAGCAAGGTCCGTTTAATATTATTTATGGAGGAGATTTCTATTTCCAGTCGCCAATTTTACTGAATAAGAAGTTTCTAAAAGCTTGGACTCTAGCCGTGTTTTTTAATGATTGAGGATACACAAAGTGAGCTTCTGTTATTGGTCCTTCTACTTTTGGAAGAACTTTAATTACATTATTAGAATTAGATACCAAGTATTCTGGAAGTGCAGCTAATCCTACTCCAGACTCGACTGCTAACAACAATCCCATAACGCTATTCACTTTCATAATTGATTTTCTTTTCTTTCCATCATGCATTCCAATTTTTAAAGCCCAATCTGGATTATAAACTGGAGAAGGTGCACCTTTTCCAAAAGAAATAAATTTATGTTTATTTAAATCACCTATTGTTTTTGGCATTCCATTTTTTTCTAAGTACTTATTTGATCCATAAATATAGTACTTAATATCAACTAATTTTTTCTGAATATAATTAAGCTGTTTTGGTCTTCTCATGAAAATTCCAATATCAGCTTGTCGAGTACTTAAATCTAATTCTTTATCATCAAAAACTAGCTCAATTTCAATCTCTGGATTAAGCCGCATAAATTCTTGAATTCTTGGTGTTAACCAGTGAGTTCCAAAACTTCTAACAGTAGTAATTGTTAATTTACCTGTTGGCTTACTTTTTTGGTCTCCTAATGAGGTTTCAACTTCTTTTAGTTTACTTATTACTTCATGGGCTGTTTTAAAGACGTATTCACCATTTTCTGTAAGTGTTAATCCTCTTGCGTGTCTTTCAAACAATTGTACTTTTAAATCTTGTTCTAATGATTGAATTTGTCTGCTAATTGCTGATTGACTAAGATTTAAGTTAACAGTAGCGTTTGTAAAACTCCCAGCTTCTGCTACAGCATGAAAAATTTTTAATTTATCCCAATCCATTATTTATTTAAATCAACTAATACTCTTCCAGCAATTTCACCTTTTAAAATTTTTGGATAAGTTTCAACTAATTCCTCTAAGCTAACAGTTAAAACTGATTTTTCAATTAAATCAAAATCAATTAATTTAGATGCTTCTCCCCAAATAAATTCTCTTCTCTTTATAGTGCAATTAGCAGAGTCCATTCCCCAAACTTTAATACCTCTTAACATAAATGGAAGTAAATTTGTGTTAAGCTCATTACTATTTGCATTTCCACAAACTGCTATAATTCCATTTGATTTTGTTTGAGCTATTGCGTTTGCTAAAATTTTTCCACCTACAGTGTCAACTACTCCATCCCATAAACCTTTATCTATTGGTCTTGGATCTTTATCAAATTGTGCCCTATTTATAATGTTTTTAGCACCTAATGATTTTAAATAATCTGACTTAGAATCTTTTCCTGTTACTGCAGTAACGTTGTAACCTAATTTAGTTAAAGCCATAACTGCTAAACTACCAACTCCACCTGTAGCGCCAGTTACCAAAACATCAGTAACTTTTTCTCCTAATAAAATACTTTCTCTTGCTTGAATAGCAAAAGCACTCATTAAAGATGTTAAACCTGCTGTTCCTAAGATCATTGCTTGTTTGCTGGTTAAACTATCTGGTTTTTTTACTAAAAAATCTCCACTTACTTTTGCAATTTGTGAAAACCCTCCAAAAAAAACTTCTCCCACTCTAAAACCAGTAAGAATTACTTCATCACCTTCTTTAAATTTAGGATTATCACTTCCAATAACCTTTCCTGAAAAATCTATTCCTGGTATATGAGGATATTCTTTAACTAATCTTCCTCCATTCTTTAGAATCATTCCATCTTTAAAGTTTAAATCTGAATAATCTACTTTTACAGTTACATCACCATGTTTTAAGAAACTTTTATCTAAAGATTTTACTTCACGCGAAAAGTTTTCGCCTTCTTGGTTAAGGACTATTGCTTTGAATTGATCGGACACCTTAGTCTTTTAACTTAGTGCTGATAAATCGTAAATATCTATTTTGATAACTTAAATCTTCTTTGAATTGGCCTAGGTAGTAATTTGTAACTGTGGTTGCTTGTTCTTTTTTAATACCTCTCATTGTCATACACTGATGAGTTGAATCAATAGTTACCGCAACTCCTTTGGCATCTAATGATTCCATTAAAGTGTTTGCTATCTGCATTGTAAGTCTCTCTTGTGTTTGTAATCTTTTTGAGAAAACTTCAACTACTCTTGCTAACTTACTTAATCCTACAACTCTTTCTTTTGGAATGTAAGCTACGTGCGCTTTTCCAATAATTGGAGCCATATGATGTTCACAATGACTTTGTACTGAAATATTCTTTTGAACAACCATGTCATCATAACCTTCAACATCACCAAAAGTTTTGTCTAAGATTTTATTTGGATCTTCTTTGTAACCTTTGAAATATTCTTTAAAAGCTTTTACCACTCTCTTAGGAGTTTCTAATAAACCTTCTCTACTTGGATCTTCACCCATCCAAGAAAGGATAGTTCTAAAAGCGTCTTCAGCTTCTTTGTCTGAAACCTGCTTTGTATCTAAACTTTTGTCATCTGTGTCTTTTACTAATTTCATAGCGCTTTTTTATACAGTAATTACCTCAATTTAAAAATATTTAATATATTCATATATGTGCTACATAATCACCGCATATGTTCAAAAAAAGAGAAAATATCTACGATATTGAAGAGGGAAATCTTCTTTCACCCAAATTTGATAATGATGGGTTGATTCCAGTTATTACTATGTGCTCAAAAACTAAAGATATTTTAATGCATGGATATATGAATGTAGAAGCTCTTAAAAAAACAATTGAAACTAAAGAGGCTCACTATTTTAGTAGATCGAGAAAAGCTATCTGGCACAAAGGTAAAACAAGTGGTTTTACACAAAAGGTTTCTGAAATAAGAATTGATGATGATCAAGACTCAATATGGTTAACAGTTGATATCGGTGATGGAGCTAGTTGTCATGTTGGTTATAGATCATGTTTTTATAGATCTATTCCTATGGGACCAATAGAAAACGGAAGAAAAATTGAAATGGAATTTCTTGAAAAGGAAAAAAAATTTGATCCCGAAGAAGTTTATAAAGGTCAACCAAATCCAACAAAAATTTAGACAAAAATTAATTCTCTATTGCTGATTAAAATGTATATTAATTATTGAAATGAAAATTCAAATATTAAGACCTTTTGGACCGTCAATATCAAAAATAGAAATTCCTAAAGAAATAATTAGCACTCTTAATAACTATATTGATCAAATTATAATTGATAAAAATAAATCTAGTGAATTAGATCATGGGGCAAATTTAGCTGGGAATGTTAAACAGGAATTTAGAATTGAGGAAGATCTTCTTAGATCATCAGGATTTCACGACCTTTTATTTAAAGGTGTAAAAAAATGGATTGAGATCAGTGAAAACAAAAACGTCACTAAATTTAATATTTTATCTAGCTGGGTAGTTAGGCAATTTGAAAATGAATACAATCCAATTCATTTTCATAATGGTCATGTCTCAGGTGTTGGTTACTTAAAATTGCCTGAAAATTTTGGTGAAACTGTTCAGTCTAATAAAAAAAGCAATTTAAATGGTCATCTTTCATTAATACATGGCAATCGTATGTTTAACTCATCATCAATGTTTAATGTAAAACCAAAAGAAGGTGATTTTTATTTTTTTCCAAACTATATGATGCATACAGTTTTTCCTTTTTATGGCCCGGGAGAAAGAAGATCAATTTCTTTCAATGCAAATATTGATCAAGAAATTTATAATGTTTACGGATAATTAGTATGCAAGAAAATAAACAAAAAAATGTTCTTGGAGAAGATTTGGAAGAGTGTTCAAATAATCCTTTAACAGGTTGGTTTCGTGATGGTTGTTGCAATACTGATGAAAATGATCATGGTGTTCATACAGTTTGTGCAAAAGTAACAACTGAGTTTTTGGAATGGTTAAAAGAAGCAGGAAATGATTTGATTACTCCACATCCAGAATTTGGATTTCCAGGATTAAAAGATGGGGATGGTTGGTGTGTGTGTGCTAGTTGGTACGCTAAGGCTGTTGAAGCAGGTAAAGGGTGTCCAATATTTCTAAAAAGAACTCATAAAAATACTCTAAAACATCTTCCTATTGAAACGTTAAAAAAGTTTGCAATAGATTTATCTTAATTACATATTTCCATATCTTGGACCACCACTACCTTCTGGTGTAACCCAAGTAATATTTTGAGAGGGTTCTTTAATATCACATGTTTTACAATGAATACAATTTTGAGAATTAATTACAAATTTATTTACATCATTTTCTTTTTGAACCTCATATACTCCAGCAGGACAATATCTTTGAGCAGGTTCATCAAATTTTTCTAACGTATAATTGATTGGTAAATCAGGGTCTTTAAGCTTCAAATGAACAGGCTGATTATCTGCGTGATTAGTTCCTGTGAGATATACTGAGCTAGTTTTGTCAAAAGTTATAATATTATCATATTTTGGATAATCTATTTTTGGCATTTGATTTGCAGGCTTTAAGGTTTCATGATCAGCATGTTTGTGTTTTAGAGTAAAAGGAAGTTTGCCTCTAAATAAAATTTGATCAATACCTGTAAATATAATTCCTAATATTAGCCCCCAACTAAAACTAGGTTTTACATTTCGGGCTTCATAAAGCTCTTTATGTAACCAGCTATTTTTAAATTTATTTTCATAAATAGATAAATCTTTGTTTTCTTTTAAATGTTCATTAATAGTTTCAGCTGCAATTATTCCACTTTTCATTGCTGTATGAGAGCCTTTAATTTTTGGCATATTTAAAGTTCCAGCATCACAACCAACTAGTAAAGCTCCAGGCATATACATTTTTGGTAAGCTTTGAAACCCACCTTCAATTAAAGCTCTTGCACCATAAGAAATTCTTTTTCCTCCTTCTATTATTTTTTTTATTGCTGGATGAGTTTTAAATTTCTGAAATTCATCATAAGGAGAGAGGTGAGGATTTTTGTAATCTAAACCTATTACGTAACCAAGAAAAACTTGTTTATTTTCTGCGTGATACATAAAACTACCACCATATGTATTGTTATCTAATGGCCATCCAGCTGTATGCATAACTAAGCCTTCTTCATGATTTATATCCTCTATTTCCCAAATTTCTTTAAAACCAATTCCGTATTGTTGAGGATCTTTACCTTTATTTAATTCAAATTTTTCAATCAATTGTTTTCCTAAATGACCTCTGCACCCTTCTGCAAAAACAGTTACTTTACCTAAAAGCTCAATACCTGGTTCAAAACTGTCTTTTTTATTACCATCTTTATCTATACCCATATCTTGAGTTGCAACACCTTTAACAGATCCATCTTCGTTGTATAAAATTTCACTTGCTGGAAATCCTGGAAAGATTTCTACACCTAAATTCTCAGCTTGTTCAGCAAGCCATCTACATAGATTTGCTAAACTGATAATATAATTTTTATGATTTTGTTGTACTGCAGGTAGTAGCCAAGTTGGCCAACTTAAAGATTTGGTTTTTCCTAAAAATAAAAATTTTTCTTTAGTTACTTTTGTTTTTATTGGAGAATTTAAGTCTCTCCAATTTGGTAATAATTCATCTAGTGCTCTAGTTTCAAATACATTTCCACTTAAAATGTGAGCTCCAATTTCTGATGCTTTTTCTAATAAACAAACATTTAAATTTGGATCTAATTGTTTTAACTTTATTGCGGTTGATAATCCCGATGGTCCTCCACCAATGATTACAACATCATATTCCATTGATTCTCTAGACATACTCTAGTTTTTAACTGTAAGGATTATTTTTGTATAGTGTTTAATTTATTCAGCTCCTCCATAAGCTGAGGTAGTGCCTCAAATAAATCAGCTTCAAGTCCATAATCTGCAACACTAAAGATTGGCGCTTCACCATCTTTATTAATTGCAACTATAACTTTACTTTCTTTCATTCCTGCTAAATGCTGAATAGCACCTGAAATTCCAACAGCGATATATAGATCTGGTACTACCACTTTTCCTGTTTGACCTACTTGATGATCATTACTTATGTAACCAGCGTCTACTGCCGCTCTTGATGCTCCAATTGCTGCGCCTAGTTTGTCAGCAATTTCTGTAATCAATTTAAAATTGTCCCCACTTTGCATTCCTCTGCCACCTGATACAACAATTCTTGCTGTTCCAAGTTCAGGTCGATCAGATTTAATTTCTTCTCTTTTGATAAATTTAGTATTTGAAAACTCTTCACTAGCATCTACTTTTTCAATTGGAGCTGATCCACCTGTACTCTCACAAGGATCGAAAGAAGTAGGTCTGATAGTTACACACTTTTTAGCATCATTACTCTTAATTGTTGCAAAAGCATTGCCTGCATAAATTGGTCTTAAAAAAGTATCTGCTGATATTACTTTAATAATGTCACTTACTTGCGATGTATCAAGATGAGCAGCAATTCGTGGCATCAAATTTTTACCAAATGTATTCGCTGAACAAATAATGTGAGAATAATTTTCTGCAAGTTTAACAACCACTGGAGCAAAATTTTCTGCCGTGAAGTTTTCATAGTGAGCTCCCTCTACACTCAATACTTTTTTAACCACCGGAAGTTCAGATAATTGTTTTGCAGCATCTGCAGAGTTTTGACCAATAATTACGGCATGAACATCTGTATCAATTTGAGATGCTGCTGTAGCTGCATTAAGAGTAAATGGTCTTAACTCTTTATTATTGTGCTCTGCTATAAGTAAAACTGCCATTAAATTACCTTCGCCTCATTCTTTAATTTTTGAACTAATTCAGCAACATTTGCAACTTTTATACCTGCTTTTCTTTTTGGAGGTTCCTCTACTTTTAATTGCTCTAATCTTGGTGATACATCTACACCTAAATCAGAAGCTACAATTTCTTCTATAGGTTTTTTCTTAGCTTTCATTATATTTGGTAGTGATGCATATCTTGGTTCATTCAGTCTAAGATCGCAAGTTACAATAGCTGGAACATTTATTTCAATTGTTTCGAGACCTTCGTCTATTTCTCTGGTTACTTCTAATTTATTATCTTTTAAATCAATCTTTGAAGCAAATGTTGCTTGTGGCCAATTTAATAAAGCACTTAACATTTGGCCTGTTTGATTGCAATCATCGTCTATTGCTTGTTTACCCATAAATACTAAATCTGGTTTTTCTTTATCAACTATTTTTTGTAAAATTTTTGAAACAGCGAGTGGTTCTAAAATTCCATCGACTTTCACATGAATACCTCTGTCCGCACCAACCGCTAAAGCTTTCCTAACTGTTTCTTGAGCTTTTTCTTCCCCCACGGTTACAGCAACTACTTCTGTAGCTTTACCTGCTTCTTTAATTTTTACAGCTTCCTCTATCGCATTGTCATCAGGAGGATTGGTTGACATTTTAACATTGTCAGTAACTACACCAGTTCCATCTTCTTTAACTCTTATTTGAACGTTGTAATCAATAACCCTTTTTACAGCTACTAAAATTTTCATTAAGCTCTCAATAAATTATTTTCTGAATCGTAAGGACTCTCATCTAAGACTGTAGCGTCATACATTTCACCCAATATATCAACTTGTAATTTGTCGCCCACATTTGAACAATCTGGCTTAACCATTGCAAGGGCTATTGATTTATCTAATCTAAATCCAAATTCACCTCCAGTTGCTCTTCCAACAACTTTTCCATCTTTAAAAATAGGATTATTCCCTAATACATCAGCATCATAAGTATTATGAACCTCTAAAGTAACTAATTTATTATCAAAACCTTTTTCTCTCCATTTATTAAGGGCTTCTAAACCAATAAAGTTACCTTTGTTTGGGTGAATAAATCTATCCAGACCAGACTCATATGGTGAATATTCAATTGATAATTCTGTGCCAACTAATTTGTAAGATTTTTCAACTCTTAGACTATTCATTGCTCTAATTCCAAAAGGCTTAATTCCTAAATCTTTACCCGCTTCCATTAATTTATCAAAAATATGGTTTTGATATTCAATTGGATGATGTAGTTCCCAGCCAAGCTCACCCACAAAGTTTACTCGCATTGCATTTACTGGAGCGTATCCAACATTTACATTTTTTGCAGTTAACCATTTGAAATTTTCATTTGAAAAATCATCTGTTGAAACCTTTTGCATTAATTGTCTTGCTTTTGGACCAGCAACAACCAAAACTCCTGTACTGTTAGTTAAATCTTCAAAAATAACAGATCCATCATCTGGCATCCATTTTTGGATCCAATCATGGTCCAATCTTAAATTTGCTCCAGCAGAAACTAGATAATAACTATTTTCTGCTTCTTTCATTATGGTAAATTCTGAATGCACTCCACCTTTAGTGTTCAAAGCATGACATAAATTTATTCTTCCAATTTTTTTTGGAAGTTTATTTGCAACTAAATAATCTAAAAATTCCTCTGCTTTGGGTCCCCTAATTCTACATTTTGCAAACGCAGTCATATCTAAAAGACCCACATTTTCTTTTACATTTTGACATTCTTTTTTAATTGCATCAAACCATTTTGATCTTCTAAATGACCAATCATCTTTTTGCTCCATTCCATCAGTTGCAAAAAAATTAGGTCTTTCCCAACCAAATTTCTGACCAAAAACTGCTCCTAAATTTTTCATTCTTTCATAACAAGGGGCTGTTCTTAATGGTCTCGCTGCTGGTCTTTCTTCATCCGGATAGTGAACAATAAATACATGGCTATACGCTTCTTCATTTTTTGCTTTCAAGTAAGATTTAGTTGCATAGTTTCCATAACGTCTTGGTTCAACTCCTAGCATATCTATTGTAGGTTCACCATCAACGATCCACTCTGCTAATTGCCAGCCTGCACCACCTGCTGCTGTAATTCCAAAACTATGTCCTTCATTTATCCAAAAATTTTTAAGTCCCCAAGCAGGACCAACAATTGGATTTCCATCAGGAGTATAACAAATTGCTCCGTTATAAACTTTCTTTACTCCAACTTCACCGAACGCAGGAACTCTATGAATTGCTCCTTCTATATGTGGAGCTAACCTATCTAAGTCTTCTTGAAATAATTCATACTCAGAATCTTTTGATGGTCCTTCTACATAACAAGCTGGTGCACCATCTTCATAAGGACCCAAAATTAATCCTCCAGCTTCTTCTCTCATATACCATCTGCTATCACTGTCTCTTAAGACTCCCATTTCTGGTAATCCATCTTTTTTTCTTTGTTGGATTGCAGGGTGAGGTTCTGTAACAATGTATTGATGTTCAACAGGTATTACTGGAATATCTAATCCAACCATTTCACCTGTTTGTCGTGCAAAATTTCCTGAGCAAGAAATAACATGTTCACATTCTATTGTTCCCTTATCTGTTTCTACAACCCATCCATCTTTAGTTTGTCTCATCGATAAAACAGTTGTGTTTCTATAAATTTCAGCTCCTCTATTTCTTGCACCTGTTGCAAGAGCTTGTGTTAAATCTGCTGGTTGAATATATCCATCTTCTGGGTGTTGTATTGCACCAACTAGATCGTCTGTATGACACAAAGGCCAAATTTCTTTAACTTGTTGTGGTGTTAAAAATTTTACGTCTACTCCAATAGTTCGAGCAACCCCTGCATATTGATGGTACTCATCCATTCTATCTTTTGTACTTGCTAAACGAATATTTGAAACAACACTAAAGCCAACATTTTTTCCAGTTTCTTCTTCAAGTGTTTTATAAAGATTAACTGCATACTTATGAAGTTGTCCTACTGAATAACTCATGTTGAACAAAGGCAATAATCCTGCAGCATGCCAAGTAGATCCTGAAGTTAATTCTTTTCTTTCAATAAGAACAACATCTGACCAACCTTTTTTTGCTAAATGATAAAGAGCACTAACTCCTACAACACCGCCGCCAACTACTACAACTTTAGTTTTTGTTTTCATTCTGCGATTCCTACTAAATTTTTAATTGTTACGAAACAAAAATGTATCTGTGGATAATCAAATTGAGCTTCCAAGAGGGATCGGGCTAGATACCATTGTAGTTAGCCAGCAATCTTTTAAACTTCCCTCTAGTGTGTACTTTTCAACTTGCCAATTAAATTTATGATAAATCTTATCTTTATCAAGAATGATTACTTCAAATTGAGCCCATTTGTCACTACTTCCAAGTTCGGTGATTGTGTGACTTAAGTGATTAATCATCATTCCATAAGAGGCACTTTTTATCATCATCTTAAAGTTGCTCAATGGGCCTGTTACTCTTTTATTATTTGGATGAGCAAATTTCCAAGTTTGTTCAATACCACTATCTTTATATTCAAGATCATTTTGTTGAAGCCCACTCAATTGAATTTTTACAACTTCTTTAGGGCTTATATTGCTGTTAGGATTTAATAATTCGGCTTGCGAAAATGAAATGA
>NZ_JBNAIL010000027.1:0-44883 GCF_052048195.1 Candidatus Pelagibacter sp. HIMB123
GTATTTTTTTTAAAAATTTAATTATATTTGGTGTTTGATAATTTTCAATTTTATCATGACAATAATGTAATATATCTCTTTTACTAAGACTAATTCCTTTTTTTTTTTGAATTACAGCTACTATTCTATCTTCCAAATTTTTGTCTTTAATAGAGAAAATAAGACAATTTTTTATAAATTTGTTGTTCAACAAAATTTTTTCAATATCTTTTGGATAGACTGATATAGATCCAACTTTTATTAACTCTTTACTTCTACTTTTAAATGTCAAATAATTATTTTTATCAAAACTTACAATATCTCCAGTGTTAAAATATGTTATTTTTTTTTGTTTATATAATTTTCCTTTTTTTAAATAACCTGAAAACATTAAGGGACTTTTGCATAATAATTCGTCTTTATTATTTATTTTTATATGAATATTTTTAATTTTTTTTCCTATTGAATTTATATTCTCTATATCTTTCGAATAATTTATATTTGTTATTATTGAAGTTTCTGAGGAACCAAAACATTCATGAAAATCACCTTTCACAGATTTTAAAATCCTTTTTTTTAATTTCAATGAAAGAGTAGAAGAAGAAGAAACTAAATTTCTTATAAAAATTTTTTTTTTGAAGTTTTCTGTTTTAAAAATTTTATCTAATTGAGATGGTACCATCATAGTAAAGCTAATTTTTTTTTCTTTTATTTCATCTTTAATGGCCTTTGGATCAAAACTAGTTCTTACAAAACATTGAGAATTTAGAATTAAATTAATAATTAATTTTCTAAATGCTAACGTATGATAGAGAGGTGTGGTTATTAAAATTTTTTCTTTTAAATCTAAATTATATAGATCAATTACACATTTTGCTCTTAAAATTTTTGTCTGCTGGCTTAGTAAAATTGATTTTGGATCACCAGTAGAGCCAGACGTAAAACACATTAAAAAAAATTTGTTTTTTTTAATTCTACTGTGATTTTTTTTAAATATCTGAATATTACCGTTATTTTGAATTAAGAGTATGTTTTCTATTTTACCCTCAATTAAATTTTTTGTTTCTTTATCAAAGCTTTGATAAATACTTTTATCTATTAACAAACAATCAAATATTTTCTGTTTCAATATATTCATTAAAAATATAGGTTTTATTAAGTTGCTTAGTGGTGAAAAAGCTAAATTTAGCTCAGAGACTGAAATTAGAATATTAAAAAAAACAAAGTTTGATCTTGTTATTGAAATAATATTTTTACATTTAATTTTTCTGAGAATTTTAGATATATTTTTTATTTTAATATTGGATTCATAATAATTATAAGATTTATCTTCAATAGTTAAAAATTTTTTTTGCGGATTGGCTCTTAGATTTTTATAAAAAAAATCACTTACCTTTTTATTTTGCATAAGTTATCGTAAACTGCTTATAATTTTATATAAAATTAGCTACATTTTTGATCTCTTAAAAAAAACATCTTCTATATATGCGCCTATTTTTAAATTAGAGATAAAAAAAATGTATTCTGATATTTTATTTGGATCAATAAAAAATTCATATTTTTGGCCTCTAACTTTTTTTCCCATTGGAGTTTTCATACTTCCCATACTTACGCAAGTATTATAAAGATTTTTAGATATACACTCGCTATTTATTGACTGAATAGCACCTAATAGAGCATGTTTTGAACTACAATATGATATGGTGTTTTTAAAACCTTGGTATGATGATGATGAACCTATATTTACAACAAGTGTTTTTTTATCTTTTCTTTTTAATTTCATTATCTCAGAATTAATAATTATATTTGCAAATACATTAATTTTAAAATCATTTTCTAAATTTTTAAAATTAATTTTATTTACACCATCGTACCTTGGAAATCCTGGGCAAATTATTATATTGTCTATATGGCCTTCTTTTCTAAAAAAATATTTTAATGTATTTCTAATTTTACTCTCACTTCTAAAATCACAGTTTTTCCAAAGCATGTTTCTCAATTTCAGTTTTTTAAATTTTTTTTTAATATCTTGAATTTTTTTACTTGAAGTAGAAGTGCCCATAACTAAATAATTATTTTTTAAAAATTTAAGACTTAATTCTATGCCTAAGCCTCCAGTTGCGCCAAAAATAAGTACTTTTTTTAAAACCATTTACTAAAACCTAACATTTTAAAATACTGTTGAACAGCTTATAGTTTATGATAGCATTATATTAACCTCGTTTTTAAAAACAATCATGACCAAATTAAAAATAAATAACCTCTTTAATATTAAAAAAAAAATTTGTGTTGTTTCTGGTGCTAATGGGGGACTTGGATCAAAAATTGTAAAAGGATTATTATTAAATGGAGCAATAGTTATTGGTATAGATATTAAAACTACAAAAAACATTCAATCAAAAAATTTCCAATTTATAAAGGTAGATTTAACGAAAAAAAAAGAAACTCACAAATTGTTTGTTTTTATAAAGAAAAAATTCAAAAAAATAGACTCAATAATAAATATTTGTGGTGTGTCAGATCCTAATAACTTTAATAATAACATTGATGTAAATTTAATTGCTCCTTTTAATTTAATTAATTCATTGCAAAAATTATTATTTAAAAAAGGTAGTACAATTGTTAACATTACCAGTTTAAATGCAGAATTAGGATTCTCAAAAAACCCTGGGTATAATAGCTCTAAAGGAGCTTTAAAAATGCTTACTAAAGCTTTAGCAAATGATTTAGCAAAAAACAATGTAAGAGTAAATAATATTGGTCCTGGATATTTTTTGACCGATATGACCAAAAAATTTTATAAAAATAAAAAAGCTAGAAATGTAAGGCTTTCTAGAATACCTATGAATAGGTATGGGAAACCAGATGAATTGGTTGGTTCTATTATATACTTAATTTCAAATGCCTCTTCATATATAACCGGTCAAGATATTTATATTGATGGTGGTCTATTATCTAAAGGTATTTAAAGATTAAAAACTATGTTCGCCAGACCCATCTCCAGAAATTTTATTATAATGAAATGAAAAAGCAGTAAGATCTTGTCTTGAAGATTTTGCTAAATACCAATAAAAATTTGATTTTTCGTCATAATTTTGATCTTTTTTATTTTTAATTTGATCACTAGATAATTGAATTGATTTATTTGGATATAAATCTAGTTTAAAATTTTTAACAAAACCTTTTTCGTTATATATATCTATTTTAATTTGATCTTCTAGTCCATCAGGATCCATAAAAACAAATCCTAGACGACTTACAAAATTGTTATCACAAATAACTTGACCCCAAATAATTTTGTTCTTACCACTTGGTGTAAACATTTTTTTATTAATTAAGGATGTATTAACTGATCCTCTAATTTTATTTTTTCTATCTAAATTACCATATATAATTTGGTGGTTGACCCTTGTTGGCAGTTTATTATCTTTAGTATTACCAATTAATGTAAATGCTGAAACATTTTTTAAACCATTTTTCTTAATAATATCATCAATATCAAATTTTATTTCTTTACCTGAGGGAGATATAAGTAATTTTTCTGAAGAATAAAAAACCTCATTATCATTAATTATTTTAATTTTAAAACTTATCTCACCTGGAGACATTATTGGATATATTATTAATTCATTATTAAAATTCTCGAAATAAGGATATGTTCTATAACATAAATCCGTTTCGTAATACTCTTTAGAATGATTTGAACAGTAATAAGAATGATTTGCAGTAAAAGATTTTGTTTTGTTATTCATAACTCCACCAAACATCCTACCATAAAACATTTTCTGCTTCGGCTGTAGAATTTTTAAAATACCACCGTTAAGTTTCTTTTCAAAAATATCTGAAACCAAAAAAGATTTATGAGAAAATCTTGGAAGATTAATATTTATATTTTTTTCAATATTCTCTTTAGAGTTTGTATATTCAAACTTTAATTTATCATTTATTTCTTGCTGACCAGTTGCAAAATTAACAAAAGTTTCATATGTATCATCTGAATAGACATCAATTGCAGCTTCAGGCGCATTAATTGTATTAACCTTATCATCTTCAAAAACGTCGTTCAAAACTCTATTAAATGCATGAACAACACTAAAAAAATTTTGCCCGCTATGATTCACCATTACAGCCGGATAAGGTATAAATAAATTCTTAGATGTATAAAAATCAATTAAATAATTTTTGATCTTAACATTATCAAATATTTCGTCTAATTGAATATTATAAACTTTTGGTTCATTTATATCCATGCTTAAATCATCTAAATATAATCCTAACTTATCGACGGCGGTAATTTTCATTACTACATCTTTATAATTTCTCTTAATTAAAAAGTGATTTAGAAACGTAATAGAAGTTTTTATTCTATCAAACCTTGGAACAATCAAGGAAGATCTGTGCACGGTATTTTTGTTTAAATACTTATGTGAATCTATCCTATCTTTTTCAACTTCTATATAAGGTTTCATTTTAATTTTATACTTATTTATTTATAGATTTTAAAAAAAAATTGTGCAATTTTTTATTTGAAGCAACCAAAACTTTTCCTCCTTTAAAAATCATTTTTCCTTCCCAATCAGAAATTATTGCCCCAGAATTTTTTATTATTGCGACCAATGGCTTAATATCTACCATTTTTAATCCAGATTCAATCAACACATCTATTTTTCCCTCAGCTATTAGGCAAAAATTATAAGCATCAATTCCGGTAATTTTAAAAAATCTATTATAATTTTTGATCATTTTATAAATTTTAGCATGCTTTAACGTATGAAATGTATTTATTACTAATTTTGCATTTTTCACCGTAGCTTTTTTATTTGAATTTATTTTTAAAATTTTTTTATTTTCTAGTAAGAAAGTTTTATTTTCAAAAGCAATATATTGTTTTTTTAAAATTGGAAAATTTGCATATCCCATCAGAGGAATATTTTCTTTATAGAGTCCAATTAAATTACTCCATGAAGGTAGGCCCATTATCATATTCTTCGTTCCATCTATGGGATCTAATATCCAAGTATACTTTGAAAATTTTTTTTTTTCTTTAAACTCCTCTCCTAATATTGAGTGATTCGGATATAATTTTGAAATTGATTTTCTTAAAAATTTTTCAATTTTTATATCTTGTTTGGTAACAGGATCAATTTCATTTTTTTTTTTAGATTTATAAAATTTAGTTTTTTTTAAACATTCTTTGTTTAAAAGATTTAATTCTTTCTGAATTTTAAAAACTAAATCAACTGGAAATTGATCTTTAATCATTTAAAATCAAAATTTTTAAAACTTATAACCAGAGGATATAGCATCTTGATGAAATTGTTTTACAGTTTCTAAAGAATAATCTGATAGGCTTTTTCCAAACATTTTTAATTTTTTAATTTGTGAAAGTTGCATTGTAATAATATCACACCCAGAATTTATCGCATTGATATAATCGTAAGACATTCTTGGACTTGCCCATAACACTTTACAATTGCTATGTTTTTTTACGAAATTACAAATTTCCTTCATCATTGCATTTGCATCTTGTCCACAGTCAAAAATTCTTCCTGCAAAAACAGAAAGTATAGTTTCTGTCTCTTTCACAATTGGAAGTATTTGTTCAATTTGTTTTAATGTAAAAATAGCAGTGATGTTAAGTTTTACATTTTTTTTAACTAACGATGAAATTACGCTAGATGTAGACTCTTCATTTGTATAAGTAATAGGAATTTTAACATAAATATTTTTAGATAATTTGCTTAAAGTGATTGCCTGATTTACCATCTCAGATTCTGTATCTGCAATTACTTCTAAAGATAAAGGTTTGGTATTGCATTTTGAAATTATTTTTTTTGAATAATCTAGATAATCTTTTGCCCCATTTTTTTTAAAGATTGATGGATTAAATGTATAACCATCTATTTCTATTTCATTAACAAAGTCAAATTCTTCAATTGTTAAACCATCTGCGTAAAGTTCAATTTTTTTTTTATTTATCATAACCAATTTCTCAAAATTTTAGACCCATTATTTTCTATTTTAAATTCAAGATATTTAATTTTTCTCTTTCTTAAAATAGAAGTTGATTTTTTTTTATTTTTAACAACCATTAATATAAAACCTCCTCCTCCAGAACCAATTAATTTTCCTCCAAGAAAATTGGGATTTTTGAGCAATTTTCTATAAAAATCATTTATATTATTACTTGTAATCTTACTCGATAGTTTCTTTTTGTAACTCCAATGTAAATTAAATATTTTTGCAATATTATTATAATTTTTGTTATTTAATGCTGAAATAACTGGTTTATTTAAAGACTTAATTGCATCATAATATTTCATTATATGCTTTTTTCTATTTTTTTGTGAAAGGGCGACTTTTGAGGAGTCTCTCTTCACATCTGTATAGATTAATAAAAAATTGTTTTCTATTATATTTTTTATATTTGATTTTATTGTAAGTTTTTTAATTCTTATTTTCTGATCTTTGGAAATACTTATTTGAGTTAAGCCTCCTTTTTGACTTATAATTTGATCCTGCCAACCTCCATATAAATTGCATTTTTTTCTCTCAATAATATAAGCAGCTTTAATAATTTGATTATCATTTATTTTTAAATTTTTAAATTTTTTTAAACAATTTATTAGACCTATTACCATCGCACTTGAAGATCCCAGTCCAGTTCGAGTGGGAATAGTTGCATAAGTAGCTATATGCAATTTTTCTTTTATATTAAAATATTTTAAAGTTTCTCTGACTAGGTCGCTCTTTATATTCTCAATCTTGCTAGTAAATTGAGTGGACGAGGTTTGAATAAAATAATTATCATCAATTTTTCTTTCTAGTAATGAAACAAATACATATTGATTTATTGCAAGTGATAGCAATGAAGCATTGTTTTTTTTATAATAAAAATCTAAATCTGTACCCCCTCCAGATAAAGGAATCCTATAAGGAGTTTTGGAAACAATCATGTCTTATTTCAAATCGTTTTTTAAAATGATATGACCTTTTATAAGACTATTTCTAGCTTTCTTGCCTATTATCTTATAGAAATTTTTAGGATGAAGGCCTTTTTTTTGATATGTTAATGCTGGTTTTATATAAGATGATTGAATTATTTGTCCTTTATTGATTGTTTTTCTTACTACCATTTTTCTTGATAATACACTATGAAGAACCTTTTCTGATTTCAAAAATTTTTTTTCATACGAACCCAAAGAAATATAAGCTTTTTTACATAGGTCAGTCATTTCCTTAAATGTTGAAAATTCTAGTGATGCAGCATGGTCTGGACCTAACATTTTTTTGTTTAATGTTACGTGTTTTTCGATAATTGTTGCACCCAGTGTTGTTGCTCCTATTGCACCCACAATACCTGTACCATGTCCTGAAAATCCAACATCTTCCTTTAATAATTTTCTTAATCTAGGTATACAATTTAAATTTTTGTCTTTTTCATCACTTGGATACGCAGATGTACAATGTAAAAAAATATGCGGAGCCTTATATTTTTTAAAAATTTTCTGAGTTGTTAAAATCTCTTCATAAGTACACATTCCAGTACTTATTATTGTTGGATATTTTTTCTTAGCAATATACTCACAAAATTGATAATTGTTTGCATCTATACTCGCAATTTTTAGAGAGTCTACGCCCAGTTTTATCACAAACTCTACACTTTTCTCATCCCAAGGAGTAATTATTAAATCGAGTTTATTTTTTTTTACAATTTTTTTTATTTTTTTATAATCACTTAAGTCTAACTCAAGTCTTGTATCTGGATATACCCAAGTACCAAATTTTAATTTTTTTTTTTTTATATCGTTTTCATCCCTGCTTAAGTATCCATTTGATTTTCCTGGATTTGTGTTAAAGTTAATCAGATCATCTGCATCTCTTTTTTGAAATTTAACGGCATTTGCACCTGCTTTTTTAGCTTCTATAATCATTTTTTTTGCTAAATTTAAATAACCGTTATGATTAATCCCTATTTCTGCAATGATATAAGGTTTATGTTTAAGTTTTTTAAAATTGAGCATTTTTAATTTATATCCTCTAAGTTTTCACAAATACAATGTAACAATGAAATATGAGCCTCTTGTATAAAAGAAGTTATCTTGCTTTCAACATGAATAGAAATATCTGAAATGTTCTTTAAAACACCGCCAGATTTTCCAATTAATGATATAACTTTTAAACCATTTTTTTTTCCAACCATTGCAGCATTTACTAAAGACATCGAGGCTCCAGTTTCTTTGTTTCCTCCACCAGTGGAAATTAAAAATAAAATATCTCCTTCATTTCCATGTGCCTCAACTTGACGAGAAAAAAAAGTCTCGAAACCAAAGTCATTTGACCATGCAGTAATTGCGGCTGGTAAGCTCGCTAAAGAAATAGCCGAAATTGGTTTTCTGTCCCTTTTTTTATATGTGCACTGCAACTCACCCGTAAAATGTTCAGCATCGGAACAAGAACCACCATTACCTGCAACAAGCAATTTTTTTTTATTTTTACTACATAATTTAATTTCGTTACAAATTTCAATAATTTTTTCTTCATGATTTATGAGATTTTTTATATTCTCAGAACTTGTTTTGAAGTAACTTTTTATATTATCCATTTTATTTAGCTTTCCGCTTATAGCTCTGAATAGTTATTTTAACAACAAAAAATTACAATCACTTGTTATAAAAAAACCTTGCTACCTTAAGATCGTGTTGATCATCAATATCTATAGAATTTCGTGAAGTCATAAAATAAACTCCTTTTTTTTTAAACAATCTATTATTATATTTTTCAAATCCTTTTTTTGAAAAAATAAAAATTGCTCCATTCTCAACAATAACTCTTTTTGAATTTTGTGTTCGTAATCTTTTTTTTAAACTATAATTTATCGGATAAAGTGATTTACCTCTTTCTCCCCAAATGAACATCTTACGTTTAAAAGCAGAAAATAAAGAGTCAAGATTTTCTTTTTTAAATTTTTTTATTGCACTTGAAATATCTTCTGATGTTCTAAAAGGTGAAGTTGGTTGTAAAAGTACAATATTTTGAACATTAACTTTTTCGAGTGAGTCTAGGTAATTTAATGCATGATTCACAGCACTCTCTGTACTACTATTATCTTTACATAAATACTTTGGTCTTTTGATATAAATTATTCTGTTAGTGTTTCTTTTTATAAACTTTGGAATATCCGTAGTAATTATGATTTTATCAATCTCTTTGCATTTTTTAGCGGCGTTAAATGTGTAATCAAATAAAGTAGTTTTATTAATTTTTTTTAAATTTTTATTTTTTATTCTTTTTGAGTTTTTTCTAGCAGGTATTATTGCCAAAAATTTTATATTTTTCATGGTATTAAAGATAAATTTAATAATTTATATTATCTATTTTTAAATCAAAATTTTTTTCAGTGCATAAATCAAGCCAATTGAGCTATTAGTACTGGTCAGCTGCACGCATTACTGCGCTTCCACATCCAGCCTATCAACGTGGTGGTCTACCACGGCTCTATAGGAAGAACTAGTTTTGAGGTGAGTTTCCCGCTTAGATGCTTTCAGCAGTTATCTCGTCCATACTTAGCTACCCGGCACTGCAGCTGGCGCTACAACCGGTCCACCAGTGGTATGTTCAACCCGGTCCTCTCGTACTAGGGTCAACTCCTCTCAATTCTTCTACACGCATAGCAGATAGGGACCGAACTGTCTCACGACGTTCTGAACCCAGCTCACGTACCACTTTAATTGGCGAACAGCCAAACCCTTGGGACCTGCTCCAGCCCCAGGATGTGATGAGCCGACATCGAGGTGCCAAACACTGCCGTCGATATGAGCTCTTGGGCAGTATCAGCCTGTTATCCCCGGCGTACCTTTTATCCGTTGAGCGATGGCCCTTCCACTCAGAACCACCGGATCACTATGACCGACTTTCGTCTCTGCTCGACTTGTCAGTCTCACAGTCAGGCAGGCTTATGCCATTGCACTCTACGAACGATTTCTGACCGTTCTGAGCCTACCTTCGCACGCCTCCGTTACTATTTGGGAGGCGACCGCCCCAGTCAAACTACCCACCATACAATGTCTTGATGCCGGATAACGGCGATCAGTTAGATACCAAGAAAAACAAAAGAGGTATTTCACTGGTGACTCCACAAAAGCTGACGCCTTTGCTTCAATGTCTCCCTCCTATACTAAATATGTTTTTCCTAATACCAATGTAAAGTTGCAGTAAAGGTGCACGGGGTCTTTCCGTCTAACTACGCGAACTCCGCATCTTCACGGAGAATTCAATTTCACTGAGTTGATGTTGGAGACAGCGGAGAAATCGTTACGCCATTCATGCAGGTCGGAACTTACCCGACAAGGAATTTCGCTACCTTAGGACCGTTATAGTTACGGCCGCCGTTTACTGGGGCTTCAGAAGTTAGCTTGCACCAACCGCATTAACCTTCCAGCACCGGGCAGGCGTCAGACCCTATACATCCACTTACGTGTTAGCAGAGCCCTGTGTTTTTGATAAACAGTCGCTTCTCCCTGGCTTGTGCCACCCTCCCATAGTTGCCTACAAGAAGGTCTTCCTTATCCCGAAGTTACGGAAGTATTTTGCCGAGTTCCTTCAACATCATTCTCTCAAGCGCCTAAATATACTCTATTAATCCACCTGTGTCGGTTTAGGGTACGGTCTTATGATGGAGCTATTTCTTGGAACCTTTTCGCGGCAAGCTCAATCCATTAAGAACTCACAACTTACAAGATCCGTCACTACCATCTGGTTAAGGAATATTAACCTTATTTCCATCGACTACGGCTTTCGCCCTCGCCTTAGGTGCCGACTAACTCTGCGCGGATTAACCTTGCGCAGAAACCCTTGGATTTTCGGCGAAGAAGTTTTTCACTTCTTTTATCGTTACTTATGTCAGCATTCGCACTTCTGATACCTCCAGGATCCCTCACGGGTATCCCTTCGCAGGCTTACAGAACGTTCCGCTACCAGTTATAATTTTCGAAAAAATTACAAATCCACAGATTCGGTATATGATTTTAGCCCCGTTACATCTTCGGCGCAGAAACTCTATTAGACCGGTGAGCTGTTACGCTATCTTTAAAGGATGGCTGCTTCTAAGCCAACCTCCCGGCTGTTAAGGAATTTCCACATCCTTTCACACTTAATCATAATTTGGGGACCTTATCTGGTGGTCTGGGCTCTTTCCCTCTCGACCATGGACCTTAGCACCCACAGTCTGTCTGCTGAAGAACAACATTTAGCATTCGGAGTTTTATTAGGTTTGGTAAGAATCTCTTCCCCCTAGCCCATTTAGTGCTCTACCTCTAAATGTCTATTTATTCAACGCACTACCTAAATAGTTTTCGCGGAAAACCAGCTATCTACGAATTTGGTTGGCCTTTCACCCCTTACCACAAGTCATCCAAAGACTTTTCAACGTCAACTGGTTCGGTCCTCCGGTTGGTGTTACCCAACTTTCAACCTGCTCATGGTAAGCTCATTCGTTTTCGGGTCTAATTCATTAAACTAATCGCCCTATTAAGACTTGCTTTCGCTACGCCTACACCTAGATGGCTTAAGCTTGCTTAATAAATTAAGTCACTGACCCATTATACAAAAGGTACGCCGTCACTCTAAAAAGAGCTTCGACTGATTGTAGGCATGCGGTTTCAGGTTCTATTTCACTCCCCTAATAGGGGTTCTTTTCACCTTTCCCTCACGGTACTAGTTCACTATCGGTCACTGAAGAGTATTTAGGCTTAGAGGGTGGTCCCCCTATATTCGAGCAGGATTTCACGTGTCCCGCTTTACTCAAGAATTTTGTCAAACATTACTCATACGGGACTATCACCCTCTATGGTTAGCATTTCCAAACTATTCAAATTTTTTTAACAAAACTACTGGCCTAGTCCGCTTTCGCTCGCCACTACTAACGGAATCTCAATTGATTTCTTTTCCTCTGGTTACTTAGATGTTTCAGTTCTCCAGGTTGTCTCTTTAAACCTATGTATTCAGTTTAAAGTACCATATAAAATGGTGGGTTTCCCCATTCGGAAATTTTCGGATCAAAACTTACATACAGCTCCCCGAAACTTATCGCAGTATATCACGTCCTTCATCGGCTTTCAGTGCCAAGGCATCCACTACACGCCCTTAAACGCTTGATTTATGCACAGAAAAAAATTCTGTGTTGAATCAAATTTTTATTTTGAACATTAGCTAATAACATTACTAATGTTCGGATATAGATATTGATATTAATTATTATTTATTTACAATTTTTTATAACTAAGTGT
The DNA here is from genome assembly GCF_052048195.1 of Candidatus Pelagibacter sp. HIMB123. NCBI lineage: Bacteria > Pseudomonadati > Pseudomonadota > Alphaproteobacteria > Candidatus Pelagibacterales > Candidatus Pelagibacteraceae > Candidatus Pelagibacter > Candidatus Pelagibacter sp. HIMB123. The sequence continues at coordinate 12,267 of NZ_JBNAIL010000027.1, forward strand.
TTCTGGTGGAGGATAGCGGGATCGAACCGCTGACCTCCTGAATGCAAATCAGGCGCTCTCCCAGCTGAGCTAATCCCCCATTTTCTTAATTGGTGGGCCGAGAAAGACTCGAACTTTCGACCCCACCCTTATCAAGGGTGTGCTCTAACCAACTGAGCTACCGGCCCCCATGCAAGAGAAACACTGTTCAAGAAGAGAAATGAGGACGGTCAACATTATCCGTGTATATTATTTAGAATGAAATTTTACTTTCATTCATCCTTAGAAAGGAGGTAATCCAGCCGCAGGTTCCCCTACGGCTACCTTGTTACGACTTCACCCCAGTCGCTGACTATACCGTGGTCAAGGGTTTGAAACCTTGCCTTAAGGTAGAACCAACTCCCATGGTGTGACGGGCGGTGTGTACAAGACCCGGGAACGCATTCACCGTGGCACGCTGATCCACGATTACTAGTAATTCCAGCTTCATGCACTCGAGTTGCAGAGTGCAATCCGAACTGAGGTATCTTTTTAGGATTTGCTTGACTTCGCAGTCTTGCTTCCTGTTGTAGATACCATTGTAGCACGTGTGTAGCCCAACACGTAAGGGCCATGAGGACTTGACGTCATCCCCACCTTCCTCCAGCTTATCACTGGCAGTTCTTTCAGAGTGCCCAACTGAATGATGGCAACTAAAAGTGAGGGTTGCGCTCGTTGCGGGACTTAACCCAACATCTCACGACACGAGCTGACGACAGCCATGCAGCACCTGTGTTTCGTCCGGCCGAACCGAAAACTCTAATCTCTCAGAGTCGCGACGAACATGTCAAGTGTTGGTAAGGTTCTGCGCGTATCTTCGAATTAAACCACATGCTCCACTACTTGTGCGGGTCCCCGTCAATTCATTTGAGTTTTAACCTTGCGGTCGTACTCCCCAGGCGGTGTGTTTATCGCTTTCGCTGCGACACTGAAAATAAATTTCCAACGTCTAACACACATCGTTTACGGCATGGACTACGAGGGTATCTAATCCTCTTCGCTACCCATGCTTTCGTTCCTCAGTGTCAGTAATGATCCAGAAAGCTGCCTTCGCAATTGGTATTCTTTCTAATATCTACGAATTTCACCTCTACACTAGAAATTCTGCTTTCCTCTATCATACTCTAGCTGAAAAGTTTTGATGGCAGTTCCAGAGTTAAGCTCTGGGATTTCACCACCAACTTTTTCAACCACCTACGAACTCTTTAAGCCCAGTAATTCCGAACTACGCTAGGTCCCTTCGTATTACCGCGGCTGCTGGCACGAAGTTAGCCGGACCTTCTTATTCGGGTACAGTCATTTTCTTCCCCGACGAAAGAGCTTTACAACCCAAAGGCCTTCTTCACTCACGCGGCATCGCTGCATCAGAGTTTCCTCCATTGTGCAAGATTCCCCACTGCTGCCTCCCGTAGGAGTTTGGGCCGTGTCTCAGTCCCAATGTGGCTGATCATCCTCTCAAATCAGCTATTGATCACAGTCTTGGTAGGCCATTACCCCACCAACAAACTAATCAAGTGTAGGCTCATCCAATGGTGCATAAAGCTTTCTCCGTAAAGACTTATCCGGTATTAGCACAAGTTTCCTCGTGTTATTCCAGGCCAAAGGGCAGATACCTACATGTTACTCACCCGTCTGCCACTAAGTATTGCTACTTCGTTCGACTTGCATGTGTTAGGCGTGCCGCCAGCGTACGTTCTGAGCCATGATCAAACTCTCAAGTTTAAAAACGGCGCACACTAGCTTCCATATAAATTCTAAGAATAAAATTTATATGATGTTGAAGTGTGTACGACAAATTTTGGTAACCTTAACCGTCCACACTTCTCTTCTTAAATTTTTACTTTTTAAATAGCTAATTGAGCTAAAAAGCTCAATATTCCTCACTAATTTATTGCTTAAACAAATTTTTTTGAGAAAGTTCAGTGCTTATAGGCTAAAATTATAGGAAATCAAGCATTTAAGATTAAAAAAATCCTTTAAAATATAGGGTTTTTTTTGATTTTTAATAGTCATTAAACTAATAATTGATCTTCAATAAAAAATTGAACGACCAAAATAATGATTCAAAAATTAAAGAAAAATTTTGAAATTTTTTCATTAATATTACTGATTTTTATTGCTGTTATTTCCACATCACTTTTCAATTTAAAAGAAAATAGAAAAAATGAAACTTACAATGATTTTGTAGATAATATTTATCTTAAAAAAACTTTAAGTTACTTAGTTACCAATCTGGAACCAAAATATTTAAAAATTAAGCATAAAGTTAACAAAGGAGAAACATTTGATGCAATTCTAGAAAGCTATTTAATTGATAAAAAAGAAATTATAAAAATAAAAAAATCTTTAAACAAACAAGTAAATTTAAATAAATTAAATACCAATCAAATAATTCAATTTAAATTAAATAAAACAAATAATAAAATTGAAGAATTTATTTTTCAGATTTCGAATAAACAAAAAATATACTTAAGTAAAAATTTAGATGATGACATTTTTAGTGAGAAGATTTTATCAATAAAGCTGGATAAAAAAATAATATATAAAGAAAATATTATATTACAAAGTCTATATAAATCAGCAACAGATGAAAAAATTCCTGCTAATACAATAATTGATTTTGCAGGTATTTATGGATTTCAAGTAGATTTTCAGAGAGACATAAGAAAAAAAGATAAGTTTCAAATCATGTATGAAATTTTTTTAAATGAAAAAGGAGAAATAATAGAAACAGGAAAAATTCTTTTTGCAAATTTAAAACTTAGCGGTCAAGACAATAGTTTATATTATTTTGATGAACAAGGAAGTGAAGGTCATTATGATAAAAATGGAAAGAGTGTTAAAAAAGCTTTGATGAAAACACCAATAAATGGAGCTAGATTGTCGTCTTCATTTGGCATGAGAAAACATCCAATAGATGGTTATAATAAAATGCATAAAGGTACAGATTTTGCTGCTCCAATGGGAACACCAATAATGGCATCAGGAGATGGGGTTGTAAAAAAAGCAGGATGGTGTGGTGGTGGAGGAAACTGTGTAAAAATAAAACACAACTCAACCTACCAAACAGTCTACGCACACATGTCAAAATTTGCTCGTGGAATTAAAACTGGTGTAAGAGTAAAACAGGGTCAAACTATTGGTTATGTTGGTTCAACAGGTAAATCAACTGGTCCTCATTTACATTATGAGGTGATTGTAAATGGTAAAAAAGTTAATTCTCAAAAATTAAAACTACCATCAGGAAAAATTTTAAAAGGTAAAGAGAGAAAAATGTTTGAAACTAAAAAAATTAAAATAGATATACTTAAATCAGAAAAAATACTTGGAATTAACTAATTCATGTCTATCTGAGATTTGGCAGTTTTTTGAATTTTAGTTTCATCACTTGATGACTTTACCAAATCCTCAGTGGAATTTTGCTCAGAATTTTCGATAATATCTTCAGGAACATCGGAATTGTTTTCAGTTCTATTTACTGAAAATTTCTCTTTTTTATAATTCTCTCTTTCATTTAGAACTCTTGTGAAGTGATCTGCATGCTGCAAATAATTTTCAGATAAAATTTTGTCACCATTTGATAAAGCTTCTCTAGCTAGATCATTGTATTTTTCAATCAATTTAGGTGCGTTGTGATTATTTCTTCCATGAGCTTTTCTTTTAAAATTATCATTATTTGAAAAATTTGAACCAAACTTTGAGTTATCACCATTTGACTTAAAGTTTCTAGTATTTCTTCTAAAGCTACTTCTTCTATTATTGTTGTTATTATTTCTAAATGTTACCATGATATAATTATTTATATTCTTGTACTAACAATACATCTATCATTATTAGCAAGATCTTTTTGTGTACTATTTATATAAAAACCCTCTTTTTTTAATAAATTAATTACTCTATTTTTTTGATCAAATCCGATCTCTAAAATAAATTTTCCATTTTTTTTTATCAGACTAGCAGATTTTTTAATTACTTTTTTTATTTCCGTTAATCCATCTAATCCACCATCTAATGCTAGTCTTGGCTCAAAATCAGCAACATCTCTTTCCAAATATTTTAGATTATGTTTTTTAATATAAGGAGGATTTGATACTATTAAATCATATTTTCCTAAATTGAATTTGTCAACATCTGATTTATATAATTTTAATCTAGAGCAAACTTTTAGATTAGCTGCATTAATTTTGCTTATTTTAAGACATTTTTTACTTTTATCTATACCTGTACCATAAAAAGTTTTTCTCTCTTTTAAAATTGATAAAAGAATACAGCCTGATCCGACTCCTATATCTAAAACATTAAGTTTATTTTTTTGCTTTGATAACCTTAAAACATTTTCAACAACTAGTTCTGTATCAGGCCTTGGTATTAATATATCTTTTGTAATAAAAAAATCTGAATTCCAAAAAGATTTTTTTTTAATTAAATATGCTACTGGATTTCCTAAAGATCTCTGTTCAATTAACTTATAAAAATTACTTAAATCATTTTTGTTAACAGTATCACAGGAATTAAGTAAAATATAATTTCTATCTTTATTAATTGTTTTTGCCATTAAAATTTCAGCATCTAATAGAGGGTTAGGTATAAGTTTGCTCTTTAAAATTTTTGAACCCTCATTAATAGCTAAATTAATATTCATATATTATTTTAAATTGCTAAGACTTTCCTCTTGTGCTTGAAGAGTCAAAGATTCAATCATTTCATCAAATGCTTCTCCTTCTAAAAATTCATCTAATTTATGAAGAGTTAAATTTATTCTATGATCTGTAACTCTTCCTTGAGGAAAGTTATATGTTCTTATTCTTTCTGATCTGTCTCCTGTGCCAATTTTTGTTTTACGATCTTGAGATCTTTCTTGGTCTATTCTTGATCTTTCCAATTCATATAAACGTGCTCTTAAAATTTTCATACCTTTAGCTTTATTTTTATGTTGTGATTTTTCATCCTGCTGAGATACACTTAAACCGGTTGGGATGTGAGTAATTCTTACAGCACTATCTGTCGTATTAACAGATTGTCCACCTGGTCCACCTGCTCTAAATACATCTATTCTTAAGTCAGAATCATTAATTTTTAAATCTACCTCTTCTGCTTCAGGTAAAACAGCTACTGTTGCTGCTGATGTATGAACTCTTCCTTGAGTTTCGGTATCTGGAACTCTCTGCACTCTATGAACTCCGCTCTCATACTTTAGTGTTGAATAAATATTAGTACCTTTAATTGAGGCTATAACTTCTTTTAAACCTCCTGCATCACTTCTAGATATTGAGATTAATTCTAAAGACCACTTTTTTTTGTGACTAACTTTTTCATACATTTTAAATAAATCTGATGCAAATAAACTTGCTTCTAATCCGCCTGTCCCTGCTCTTATTTCAATAATAGCATTTTTTTTATCTGCCTCATCTTTTGGTAACAAAAATAATTTTAATTTTTTTTCATTAGCTTCATATCGATTTTGTAAATCTGTCAATTCTGTATCTGCCATTTTTTTTAACTCTCCATCAGCAGAACTATCATTTAATATTTTCTCCAATTCTTCTTTTTCAGTTTGAAAAGAAATGTAATCTTTGGCACTTCCAACTATCTCATTTAAATCTGAGTATTCTTTTGATTTTTCGGCAAATAACTTGTTATCTAATGCACCAGTGGATAAATCTTTTTCTATGGATGAATGTCTTGTTATTAATTCCTCAACTGTTTTTAAGGGTATCATAATTAGTTCTCTAGTTCAGATGCTTTTTTCTCAACTTCTCTTACAACCTTATTAATTATGTCATCAGTCAAAACTTTTTCATACTGAACACCGGATAAATAAAGCATATTGTTTCCTTTGCCCCCTCCGGTAATTCCTATATCTGTCATTGCAGCTTCTCCTGGTCCATTAACAACACAACCAATAATTGATAGTGTTATTGGTGTTTTTATATGGGCTAGTTTCTCTTCCAATATTTTGACAGTATCGATTACCTGAAATGCTTGTCTTGCACAAGAAGGGCAAGAAATGATCTTTACTCCTCTATTTCTCAGATTTAGTGATTTTAATATCTCATTACCAATTTTCACCTCTTGAGTTGGGTTGTCAGATAAAGAAATTCTAATAGTATCTCCAATTCCATCCATTAACAAACTACCAAGCCCTATGGATGATTTTATGCTACCAGATACAAAACTTCCTGCCTCAGTAATTCCAAGGTGTAAAGGATAATCTATAACTTTAGATAGTTGTCTATATGCTGCTATCGAAAGGAATACATCTGATGATTTGACACTTATCTTAAAATTTAAAAAATCTTTATCTTCTAAAATTTTTATATTTCTTAAAGCGCTTTTAACTAATGCCTCTGGACAAGGCTCTTTAAATTCCTCTAAAATATCTTTTTCCAGAGAACCTGCATTTACTCCAACTCTTATTGAACAATTATTATTCTTCGCTGCTTTCAATACCTCGTGTATCTTTGTTTCATCTCCAATATTTCCTGGATTAATTCTTAAACAGCTAGCACCATTTTCTGCTGCCTCAATAGCCCTTTTATAATGAAAATGTATATCTGCAACTACTGGTATTGATACATGTTTTATTATTTCTTTTAATGCTTTTGAAGAGTCCTCATCTGGACAAGATACTCTTACAATATCAGCACCTTCCTCAGCTATATCATTAATTTGTTTTATGGTTGCTTTAACATCCGTAGTTAAAGTATTCGTCATTGATTGAACAGAGATTGGATTATCACCCCCAATCTTTACATTTCCAACATTTATTACTTTTGTTTTTCTCCTTTTAATATCTCTAAATGGTCTTAAACTCATTATAATTAATCTAATTTAAATTCTTTATGTAAAGCAGCTATTGCTCTTTTAACATGCTTAACAGAAACCAGAACTGAAATTTTTATCTCTGAGGTAGAAATAACCAAAATATTAATTTTTTTTGAGGCTAGTGCCTGGAACATTCTATACGTTATACCTGGTGTCGTTATCATACCAACACCGATAATTGAAACTTTAGAAACACCTTTATCAAAAGATAATTTTTTAAAAGATATTTTTTTATTTTGTTTAATTAATTTTTCTGTTTTTTTTAAATCATCAGCTTTTATAGTAAATGTAAGATCTGTCTCTCTTCCATCTAAAGATATATTTTGAACCACCATATCTACATTAATAAGATTTTTCGATAGTGGTTTAAAAATAGAAGCAGCAACACCAGGTCTATCTTTTACTCCTACAATTGTAATTTTAGCATCATTTTTTGTTGATGAAATTCCAGTAATAATTTGGTCACTAAATGCTTTTTTAGAATTTGTTATTAAGGTTCCAGATTTTGATACAAATGAAGATTTTACTTTAACATCAATCTTATTCAACTTTGCATCCTGAACCGATGTAGGCTGCATGACTTTTGAACCGAGAGATGCCATTTCTAACATTTCGTCATAAAAAATTTTTTTAATTTTTTTTGCTTTTTTATACTGCCTTGGATCAGTAGTATAAACTCCATCTACGTCAGTATATATTATACACTCATCAGCTTTAATAAATTTTGCAAGCATAATTGCAGTTGCATCAGATCCGCTTCTTCCAATTGTTGTTATTCTTAAATCTTTACTTACACCTTGAAATCCTGTGATGATAGGTATTCCACCTGATTTTAGATATCTATTTAGTTCTTTGATGCCTATTGAACCAATCCTTGCACTTGAATGAGGACCATCTGTTAAAATAGGTAATTGCCATGATGTCCAAGATCTCGATTTAAACCCATTATGTTTTAGTCTACCAGCAATAAGTGCACATGATGCTTGTTCTCCAGTCGAAACTAATACATCATATTCTGCTCTATCAAAATTGCTACTTATAAGTTTAGATTTATTAACTAACTCATTTGTCACACCACTCATTGCCGATGAAACAACTACTACCTTATTTTTTTTCTTTTTATAAAAAGCAATAATTTTGCATACCTTTTTAATTCTATCTATAGTTCCTACAGATGTTCCACCAAATTTTAATACGATAGTTTTCATGCTAGCTTTAATTATTAATATTTAATAAATAATGGATAAAATACATCTAAATTATTATGTCAACTATTTATCACAATGACTAGTGTAAATAAAAAAGAAATAGATAAATTTTCTAAAATGGCCAATGAATGGTGGGATCCAGAGGGTAAATTCAAACCACTTCATAAATTTAATCCAACAAGAATAAAATATATAAAAGAAAATATTATTAATAATTTCAAATTAAAAAATAAATCTAAACCTTTATCAGGAATTAAAATTTTAGATATTGGATGTGGTGGAGGATTGTTATCTGAACCAATGTCAAGAATGGGTGCTAATGTAACGGGTATTGATGCATCTGATAAAAATATAAAAATTGCAAAACTTCATTCAAAAAAAAATAAGCTTAAAATTAATTATTTATGTTCATCACCAGAAAAACTTAAAATTGAAAAAAAATTTGACGTCATTTTAAATATGGAAATTGTTGAACACGTAGAGAATATAGATTTTTTTCTAAAGTCATGCTCAAAGCTTTTGAAAAAAAATGGACTAATGTTTGTTGCAACAATAAATAAAACTTTGAAATCTTATGTTTTTGCGATTGTTGGAGCAGAGTATGTTTTAAGATGGCTACCAATCGGAACACACGAATGGGAAAAATTTGTTAAACCTGAAGATCTTATAAAAATTTTGATTAAGTATGATTTATCTCTCAATAAATTAGAGGGTATGAACTTTAATATTTTTAAGGATGAGTGGAGTATCTCTAAAGATTTATCCGTAAATTACATAGCAAAGTTTATTAAATACTAATTTTCTTTTTCATCTATCCAAGGAAACGTCTGAACATCTATACCTTCTTCTTTTAATTCTTTTAAATCTTCCTTTGATGCACTACCAAAAATACCTTTTGATTTTTTTTTACCATTATAATGGATTGATCTAGCCTCATATGCAAAATTATCACCAACATAATTGAAATTGTCTTTAATAAATTTTTGATAATCTTTTATAGTTTTTTTTACTTTATTGTATTTTTCTAGGTTTAATTTTTCATCAGTTTTTGATTTATGACTTATTAGCTGAGGTGCCATAAGTGTTTTTTCAACTTTTTCTGAATTACAATTATGGCAATTCAAAAGTTTTTTCTTTTTTAGTCTTTCATACTCGTTTGAAGATGCAAACCAACTATCAAATTTTAAATTACATTCTTTACAAAAAAGTTTATATTTAATCATGATTATTAGTTAATTATAAAATTTAGGTTTTCAATAAGTTAACTTCTATAGTCTGCATTAATTTCAATATATTTTTTTGTTAAATCCATAGTATAAGCTGTAAAGTTTTTATTTCCTGTAAAAGTTTCAATGTTTATTTCTATATTTTCAGATTTCATATAATTTGCTGTTTGTTTTTCATCATAACTTTGATTTAATTTTCCACCTTCTACAATTGTTATATTTCCAAACTTAACAGATAATTTTTTTAAATTAATTTTAGGCCCAGCTTTACCGATTGCCATTATAACTCGGCCCCAATTTGGATCTTCTCCAGAAATTGCAGTTTTCACTAGTGGAGAATTTGCAACAGATAAAGCAATTTTTTTTGCATCTATCTCATTTTTACATTTGCTAACATTTATTGTTATGAATTTTGATGCTCCTTCACCGTCTGAAACAATTCTTTTGGCCAAATTCAAAAGAACATTATTTAATGCTTTATCAAAATTTTTAATTTTATTTTCATTCACATTTTTTACTTGAGAATTTTTAATTTCATTGGTTGCAAAGATAGTTGCCATATCATTGGTGCTGGTATCTCCATCACAAGAAATAGCATTAAATGTATTGGTTATATTTTTTTTTAATAGCTTTCCTAAAACGTCATTAGATAAAGTTGCATCAGTAAATATATACGCTAGTGTTGTAGCCATATTCGGATGTATCATTCCTGAACCTTTGGCAATTCCATATATTTTTACTTTTTCACTTCCAATATAACATTCCTCCATAGCTAATTTTGGCTTTGTATCCGTAGTCATAATTGCAAGTGCTGCCTTCATCCAAATAAATTTATTTTGAGTATAAGTAATTTTTTTAATTAAATTTGGAATATTGTTAGAAATTTTTTCATATGGAAAAATTTCTCCAATAGTACCCGTACAACCAAATATTATATTCTTTGAAGAAATTTTTTTTGGACTCTCTTCGTCTTCTTCTTGTTTTTTATTTAATTGTTTCGCAGTTAAATCTGCTATTTTTTTTAAACTTTCATACCCTTGCTTTCCTGTAAAAGCATTTGCATTTCTTGTATTTACAATGAGAGAATATATTTTTTTCGGTCTTTGATTTATATTCCATTTTATATTTTCAGATACTATTTTTGATTGGGTATAAACAGAAGCATAATTAGCACCTTCTCTGAAATAGAACATTGTTAAATCATCTCTGATATCTTTATATAAATTTGCAGAAACAACTGAAATTGAAAGACCATCTAAATGATCAAGGTCTTGAAAATCAATCATTTTAGTATTTTTTGATTGAGATGATAAAAAATTTGTTAAATTAATTCCCATATTGTTTAAATTATTTATTTAATTCATATATTAAACCATATAAGAAAAGAATAAATCAAATAGTCATGTTTAACCCGTTAAATTTAATAACAAAATTTATCAAATCTAGTAATCAAAAAGAGCTAGATAGAATTGTTAAAATTGTTGAAAAAATAAACTTACATGAGGAAAATTTTAAAAATTTAAATGAAGACGACTTTCCAAAAAAAACTAATGAATTTAAAAATCAAGTAAAGAACGGAAAATCTTTAGACGAGTTACTTCCAGAAGCTTTTGCTTTAGTCAGGGAGGCTGCCAAACGAACACGAAATGAAAAACACTTTAACGTTCAGTTAATAGGAGGTGTAGCCTTACATGAGGGCAAAATTGCTGAAATGAGAACTGGAGAGGGAAAAACTTTAACCATAACACTCGCCGCTTATTTAAATGCATTGAGTGGTAAAGGTGTTCATATAGTAACTGTAAATGATTATCTTGCAAAAAGAGACTCTATTGAGATGGGGCGAATTTATAATTTTCTAGGTCTTTCATCAGGATTTATTAACAACTATCAAGATGATGCTGAACGTAAAAAAAACTATAATTGTGACATCACTTATGCAACTAATAGTGAATTAGGTTTTGATTACTTGAGAGATAATATGAAATTTTCTCAAGAGCAAATGGTTCAAAGAGATCATAATTTTTCAATAGTAGATGAAATAGATTCATGCTTAATTGATGAGGCAAGAACGCCTTTGATAATTTCTGGAGCTGCTGAGGATAAAACTGCCCAATATCTGTCAATTGATAAACTAGTTAGAATCTTGAATAATAAAGACTTTGAAATAGATGAAAAAGAAAAAAGTATCTTATTGACAAATGATGGAATTAATAATGTTGAAAAACTTTTTTCTAACGCTGGTATCTTAAAAAACAATAATTTTTATGATCCAGAAAATTTACATTTAGTTCACCATGTTAATCAAGCATTAAGAGCAAATTATTTGTTTGAAAAAGGTAAAGATTATATTGTTAAAGATGGAAGTCTTAAAATTATTGACGAACTTACTGGAAGAATTTTAGAAGGTAGACGTTTTGGGGATGGTTTGCATCAAGCATTAGAGGCAAAAGAAAAAATTCAAGTTCAAGCTGAAAATCAAACCTTAGCTTCGATAACTTATCAAAATTATTTTAAACTTTATAAAAAATTATCTGGTTGTACTGGTACAGCCGCGACAGAATCTGAAGAATTTTTTGAAATTTATAATCTTCCTGTTGTTGTTATCCCAACAAACAAAGAAATGATCCGAAAGGATTTTAATGATTTAATTTTTAGAACAGAAACAGAAAAGAACGATGCAATTATAAAAAAAATAATTGAAAGAAATAAATTAGGTCAGCCTATTTTAGTATTTACCTCAAGTATTAATAAATCAGAAGTTTATTCAAATTTGTTAAATCAAAAAAATATTAAACATGTAGTGTTAAACGCAAAAAATCATGAAAATGAAGCAGAGATAATTGCAAATGCAGGAAAAGAGAATTCAGTAATTATTACAACAAGTATTTCAGGAAGAGGAGTTGATATTCAACTTGGTGGGAAGAAGGGCTCTATTCCAGATGACCAGCTTAAAATAAATAAGGATAAAATTAAATCCTTAGGAGGTTTGTTTGTAATTGGCACGGAGAGAATGGAGTCTAGAAGAGTTGATAACCAGGCAAGAGGAAGATCTGGAAGACAAGGAGATGAAGGTAGTTCTATATTTTATGTTAGTTTAGAGGATGATTTAATGAGAATTTTTGGGTCAGAGTCAATGAATAGTATGCTCGAAAAACTTGGACTTAAAGATGGTGAAAGTATCGATCATCCCTGGATTAATAAAGCATTAGAAAGAGCGCAACAAAAAGTGGAGGCTAGGAATTTTGATATTAGAAAAACGCTTATCAAATTTGATAACGTTCTTAATGATCAAAGGCATGTTGTGTTTTCACAAAGAAAAAATGCGATGAATAGTGAAAATATTTTTGATTATTCAGATGAATTTTTAAAAGAAATATCTGATGATTTAATTAAGTTAAAAATTTCAAATTTATCCAATCTTAAAAGTAATGAATTTAATAATAAAACTAAGCAAATAATTGGAAAAAGCTTTGAAGAAACTGAATTTAAGGATTTAATTGAAGCAAAAGATAAAGATTTTAGAGAAAAGATTTCTAATAAATTTCAAGAAACTAGAAAGGAACGGATTAAACTTTTGGGTGAAGATCATGCTAAAGATATTGAAAAAAGAATTTTTCTTCAATCAATTGATTTAAACTGGAAATCCCACATTCAATATTTGGAGCAATTAAGACAAGTCATAGGTCTAAGATCTTATGGTCAAAGAGATCCTCTAGTTGAATATAAAAAAGAGGCATTTGAATTATTTTCAAATCTATTAGAAAAATTAAAATTAGACTATGTAACTATTTTAATGAACTTAAAAGTTGTAGTAGAGTCAACTAAGGAAAATGAAAAAAAACAAAACGATATTTCTAAACAAATTTCAAACAATAAAAAAATGGGAAGAAATGAACCATGTTTTTGTGGGTCTGGAAAAAAATTTAAGCATTGTCACGGTACTTTATAAATTTAAATAAATAACAAAATTAAAGAAATTAAAATTAATACACCTATAATAGTTGATAATACTTTTTTTGATTTTAAAATTTTATCAAAATTATTTTTCTTAATAGTTAATGTGCTTAGATCCTCAGTACTAGTGATAAAACCATCGTTTCTTCCAATTTTAAGAAATTTGTTTTTTCTCTCAGTCATTATTTCTTCTGAAGATAATTCATCAAAATAATTTAAATTTTTTGATAAAGTTTCTCTCACGTTATTTAATATAATATCTCTATCTCTGTGCGCGCCGCCTAAAGGTTCTTCAATTATTTCATCAATAACTTTTAATTTTAATAAATCTTTAGCTGAAAGTTTCATAGCTTTCGCAGCATCAAGCATTTTTTTTGGATCTCTCCATAGAATAGTTGCACATCCCTCAGGGGATATTACTGAATAAATTGCATTTTCTAGCATAAGGACTTTATTTGATGAAGCTAATGCAATTGCTCCACCAGAACCACCCTCGCCTATAATTATTGCAATTGTTGGAACTTTAAGCTCCATACAGCATTCGATTGATTTTGCAATTGCTTCGGCTTGACCTCTTTCTTCTGCTCCTACGCCTGGATATGCTCCTGGAGTATCAATAAAAGAGATTATTGGAATATTAAATTTGTTTGCTAAGTTCATTAATCTTATAGTTTTTCTATAACCTTCTGGCCTCATCATTCCAAAATTTCTCTCAATCCTGCTGTCCAAATCTTCTCCTTTTTCTTGACCTATTACTAAAACAGATTTTCCATTGAACTTTGCAAATCCAGTTAATACTGATTTATCCTCTCCATAATATCTATCCCCAGATAATGAAATGAAGTCTTCAAACAAATTATCAATAAAAAATTTTGCTTTAGGCCTATCTTCATGGCGAGCAACCATAGTAGTCTGCCAAGGATCTAAATTGGAATAAATATTTTTTAATTTTTCATCAATTTCTGTTTGAGTGCTTGAAATTTTTTGAGTATTAACTTCTGATAATCCCTCTTGATTGTAAGGATCTTTCAATTTTTCTAGTTCGTTTTCTAGATCTTTAATTTCTGTTTCAAAATTTAGATAATTTTTCATACTTTATTTATAGCGGATGGATAAAATACAAAAAAGGCAATAAAATGATATTAAATAAGGTGTAATTCTTATTAATTGACTTAAATCATTTAAAAGATACAAATTCATTATCGGGAGAGACTATTTATAGCGCCGAAGGAGCAACCACCCCGGAAACTCTCAGGCAAAAGGACCGATTAAAGCATAACACTCTGGAAAGAGATTGATTTCCGCCGAAGGAGTAAAGCTCTCAGGCAAAAATACAGATGGGGTACGAATTAAGTGCTATGCAAGAAAAATATATTAAAATTAATAATCTTCAAGTATCTGAAAAGCTATCAAACTTCGTAAATAATGAATTATTAAAAAATACAAATGTATCTTCAGAAAATTTTTGGTTAGGTCTAGAAAAAACTCTTGATGACTTGGCGCCAAAAAATAAAGAATTAATTAAATTAAGGGAAGATTTACAGAAGAAAATAGATGATTGGCATATCAAAAATAAAAGTAAAGAATTTAATTTAGATGAGTACAAAAAATTTTTATTAGAAATTGGTTATTTAAAAAATGAAGGACCTGATTTTAAAATAGAAACAGAAAATGTTGATGAAGAAATTGCAAGTATAGCTGGACCTCAGCTAGTTGTACCTGTCATGAATGCGAGGTATGCATTAAATGCTGCAAATGCAAGATGGATGAGTTTATATGATAGTCTTTATGGTACAGATGTAATTGAACAGTCTGAAGACAGCGTATCTGAACGGTATGACCCTTTAAGAGGTGAAATGGTTATAAAATATGGAAGAGATTTTTTAGATAAATACTTTCCATTAGCTGGATTAAGCTGGAATAAAATTACAAGTTTTGCAGTAAAATATGGGAAATTAAAAGTTTTAAAAGGTGCTGATATTTTTGATTTGGAAGATGAAAATAAATTTGTTGGCCACCGAGGTGAAAGCGATAATCCATCTGCAATTATTCTAAAAAATAATAATTTACATATTGAAATTCTAAAAGACTCAAGAGCTTTTGCTGCTCAACAAGATCATGCAGGTATAAGTGATATTATACTAGAATCTGCAGTTTCAACAATTTGTGATAATGAAGATAGTGTAGCAGCAGTTGACGCGGAAGATAAAATTATTTGTTATAGAAATTGGCTAGGTCTAATGAGAGGAGATCTTAAGTCAAAATTTGAAAAAGAAGGAAAATTATTTGAGAGAAAATTAAATCCACACAGAAGCTATATCTCAAAAGATGGGAAAGGCTTGAAGTTACATGGTAGAAGCCTATTGCTTGTAAGAAACGTTGGTCATTTAATGACTAACCCTTCAATTTTATTACGTGATGGAAGTGAAATACCCGAGGGTATTATGGATGCATTTATAACTACAGCAGCCGCACTACATGATATTAAAAATAAAAATAATTCAAGAACTGGATCAGTTTATATTGTAAAACCTAAAATGCATGGTCCAGACGAGACGGCATTTACAGATTTAATTTTTTCTAAAGTTGAGGAAGTTCTAAATTTACCTAAGTACACATGTAAGATTGGAATTATGGATGAAGAGCGAAGAACATCAGCAAATTTAAAAGAATGTATTAGAAGTCTTAAAAATAGGGTTTTTTTTATTAATACTGGCTTCTTGGATAGAACTGGTGATGAAATGCATACATCAATGGAAGCTGGTCCTATGATTAAAAAAGGTGATATGAAATCATCTAAATGGATTACTGCATACGAAAATAACAATGTTGATATTGGTTTAAGTTGTGGATTTTCTGGTAAAGCTCAAATTGGAAAAGGGATGTGGGCAATGCCAGATAAAATGAAAGATATGATGGAGCAAAAAACAGGACATTTAAAAGCAGGTGCAAACTGTGCGTGGGTTCCATCACCAACAGCAGCTGCTTTACATGCTCTACATTATCATGAAATAAATATTTTCGATGAACAAAAAAAATTAACTAAAAGAGAACCATCTAGGCTTGATGATCTTTTAACAATTCCAATAGCAGATAGACCTAATTGGTCTGTAGAAGATATAAATAAAGAAATTTCAAACTCTGCACAAACTTTATTAGGGTATGTTGTAAGATGGGTCGACCAAGGTGTCGGTTGTTCAAAAGTTCCAGATATTAACAACATTGGCTTGATGGAAGATAGAGCAACTCTAAGAATTTCTTCACAACATATAGCCAACTGGATTCATCATGGAATTACAACAAAAATACAAGTAACTGAAATAATGAAAGAGATGGCCAAAATAGTAGATGATCAGAACAAAGATGATTCACTATATGTTAAAATGAGTGATAATTACGAAAATTCTATAGCGTTTCAAACGGCATGTGATTTAGTATTTAAAGGTAAGGAGCAACCTTCAGGTTATACTGAACCATTACTTCATTTAAATAGATTGAAAAAAAAATCTAATCTGAGTTCGAAACCAAATTAGATCGATTTTTAAAAGCAGAAAATAATGTACCATCATCTAGACTTTCAATCTCTCCTCCTACTGGTAAACCTTGTGCTAATTTAGTAATTTTAACATCTAAATTTTTTAGACTATCTTGAATGTAGTATGCAGTTGTTTGACCTTCAACAGTTGCACTAGTTGCAAGAATTACCTCTTCGATTTTATCTCTATTAACTCTTTCAACTAATGAATTAATTAATAAATCTTCTTTTCTTTGGCCAACTGAAGAAATTGTTCCTCCTAAAATATGAAAATAGCCCTGAAAGATATTTGAATTTTCAATCGACCATTGATCTGCAATATCCTCTACTACACAAATTTTATTAAATTTTTCTTTTGTATTCTCACAATTTAGACAGCCATTTGAATTTGATTTTAATGCACCACATGAATTGCATCTAACTACATTTTTATAAACTTGCGCCAATGTATTTGCCATAGGTTTTACAAGTTCATCACGATTATTAATTAATTTTAAAACAATTCTTTTTGCTGATTTGGGACCTAAACCTGGAAGTTTTGAAATTAATTTAATTAATTCTTCTATCTCACTGATGTTTTGCATTTATTATAAAGGCCATTTAAAACCAGGAATTCCAAAACCTCCCGTTGCTTTTGAAATTTCCTCAGTTGTTTTTGATTTAAGTTGAGATTTAGCACTGTTATGTGCTGCAACAATTAAATCTTCAATTATGGTTTTGTCCTCTTTCATAATTTCATCAGATAACTTTATTGTTTGCATCTCTCCCTCTCCATCCAAAGTTATCTTTACAGAATTTGAACCTGAAACTCCTTTAACTCTAATTTCTTTAATCTTTTGTTGGCTTTCTTTCATTTTTGCCTCAAGTTCTTTTGCCTTATCTAATATTTTACTAAAATCAGTCATTATTAACTCCATCTTTCTTTGAATTTACATCTATTAACTCGGCATCAGGAAATTTATCCATCACACTTTTAAATATTTCTGAATTTTTCATTTCATCGATTAATTGTTTTTTAACATTTTTTTGTTTATCTTTTACTGACATTTGCCCTTTTAATTTACTAAATGTAATAATCCATCTTTCACCGGTCCATTCAAAAAGCTTTGATGATAAATCTTTAACAAAGTCTTTATCTAAACTTTCGTTAAAAGATATTTCAATTCTATTTTTTTCAAATTTTACAAGGTTAACATTTTTTTCTAACTCGTATTTAAGTTTGATTTCTTTTTTTTTCGAACAAATTTCAATTAAATCCTCAAATGCATTTATATTAATTTTATGTTCTGCTTTAATTTCTGTTTGAACATCTGGTTTAGTTTTTTCTTCCTGTGCAACATTCTTAATTTGATTTATTGTTTTAGAGGTTAATTCAGTTTGTGTATTCTTTGCAAAATTTTCACTTTTCAATCTGTCTTCGACATTTTCAATTTTATTTTTAGATTTTACAGAAATTAAATACATTAGTCTTATTAAGAACATCTCAATTGAAAGGTGTTGATTAGATACTATGTCTATCTCTTCGAGAGAAGAGATGGCAAATTGCCAAAATAATATTAATACCTCTGAATCTATTTTATTTGATAAATTTTTAATTTTAGAAAATTCCTCATCATTTAATGAAAAATTTGTACTTTCTAAAGTTAAAGAATTAATATTTTTAAAGTAGTAAAGTAACTCTAAGAAATCATTAATAAAAACCTTTGGTTCAACACCTTGGTCATAAATTTTTCTATAAATACCTATTACTTTTGTTTCTTCACCTTTTAAAATTAACTCAAACAAATCGATTAATTGAGATTTATCAAAATACCCAAAAATTTTCTGAGCTGAATTTAAGTCTAATTCTTTTCCTTCATCCAAACTTAATAGTGCTCTATCGAGCAACGATAAAGAATCTCTAACAGAACCCTCAGAAATTTTTACTATCAGCTTTAAAGCATCGTCGCTTATTTTTCCATTTTCCTTGTCCTTAATTTTTTTAATAAACTCCAACAATTCTGTAGATTTAATTCTAGATAAATCAAATCTTTGACATCTTGATACTACTGTAATTGGAATTTTTTTAATTTCTGTGGTCGCAAAAATAAATTTTAAATATTCTGGTGGCTCTTCTAGAGTTTTTAATAAAGCGTTAAATGCTTGTTTGCTTAACATATGAACTTCATCAATAATGAAAATTTTATATTTTACCGAGGTCGGCCCGTATCTTGAAAATTCGATTAAATCTCTTACGTCATCAATACCTGTTTTGCTCGCAGCATCCATTTCAAGCACATCTATATGACTAGACTCGCTTATGGATTTACAGCTTTCACAAAAGTTTTCTTTACATAAATTATCGATACCATTTGAACAATTAAGTGCTTTTGCAACAATACGAGCTGTTGTGGTTTTTCCTATTCCCCTTATTCCAGTGAACAAATATGCGTTAGGTATTTTGTCAGCTTTAATCGAATTGGTGATAGTTTCTGCAACAACCTCTTGACCAATAAGATCATCAAAAGTTTGAGGTCTATATTTTAACGCTAATACTTTTGAGTTATTATTCATATATCTATTAGGAGACTAGAACCTGAATAACTGTCTCTACGACTGCTTCCGTTAAGATCTGGTCGAGTTCAAGCAGCATTCACCTCTAGCCTCCAAAACCATTATAGCAGTTAAAATTTCTAATCTACAAGAAAAGTTTCTTATTTTTTTTGTCTCAAGTTATCTGCTTCGAAAACACCTAGAACGTGAAAATCCTCACAATGTAGACCTAGCTCTTCAAGGGATTTCTGAACTTTTGGATCTTCGATGTGTCCATCCAAATCACATAAGAAAAAATAAGAGTCGAAACTATTTTTTTCTGGATAACTTTGTAATTTAGTTAAGTTTACACCATTAATAGCAAAACCCCCTAGTGATTGGTAAAGAGCTGCTGGCTTACTTTTCAATTTAAATAAAAAAGAGGTTATGTAAGTTTTATCTTTAAATTCTGGTTGAGAAATATTTTTTCCCATAACCAAAAATCTTGTCAAATTTCCACTTTCGTTTTCTATATTTTTTTTAATTACTTCTAAACCATAAATCTCAGCGCTTAATGAAGATGCTATAGCTGATTGCTTAACGTCTTTTGTTTTAGAAATCATTTCAGCAGATCCAGCAGTATCTGCTCTAATATGTTCTGCTAAATTATTTTCTTTTATAAATTTTGAACACTGGGACAATCCTTGCGCATGTGAATATACTTCTTTGATATCTTTTAATTTAGCACCTGGTTGTCCTAATAAGTTGTGTTCAATTTTTTGAAAATGCTCTTTATAAATATTTAGCCTATGTTTAAATATTAAATATTCAATTCCAATATTACCAGTGATTCTATTTGACTCTGGAATTATTATTCTGCTATCTTCTTCTTCTGATGCTTTGTTAAAACAATCATCAAAAGTTTTGCAAGGCAAGATTTTTGCTTTAGGATCAATAGAAAGTGCTGCTAAATGAGAATATGCACCAAAAGTTCCTTGAAAATAAATTTTACTCATCAATTCTTATATTCCATTATTTTTTTCAAGGCTATATAATCTTCCTCTGTATCTACTCCTATTGGAGATGACTTTGCAAGTGAGACATTGATATCAATATTATTGTCTAATGCTCTTAACTGCTCTAATTGATTTTCTATTTCATTTTTGGATTGATCCAAGTGAACAAATTTTTCAAGACAATTTGTTGAATAACAATAAATTCCAATATGGTGATAAATATTATCTACCTGCTCAGATTTTCTTGAAAAGGAGACTGCCTTTGGAAAATAATCCTCTTCTAGGCTTCTTTCAGTGATTACCTTAACAATATTAATATTCTTGAGGTTTCTATTATCTTTTATTTTTGCCGCAAGAGTTCCTAAATTAGAATTATTTTTTACCATTTTTTCATTCAAACTTTTTATGTCATCAATGTCGATTGCTGGTTCATCACCCTGTAAATTCATAATAAAATCAACATCTCTAATATTTGATTTTTTAAGTGCTTCGTGAATTCTATCTGTACCTGTTTTGTGTTTATTGCTAGTCAAAATAGCGTTGAAACCATTTCTTTTAACATCATCAATAATTTCATGGTCCTCTGTAGCTACAATCACATCTCCAATATTGGCCTCTTGTGCTTTTTTAGAGACATGTGAAATAATTGATAAACCATTTATTTTTAGCAAAGGCTTACCTGGCAGCCTAGTTGCGGACATTCTAGAGGGTATAATTACTAAAGTTTTCATTATATTTTTAAATTATTATACTCATTAAACAACTATAGAGGCAAATTTATACATTAAATTTTAGCTTTTTTTTAATTTATCATGTTATACGTTCACTACAAAATTTAGAAAAAATGGATTCTTTTGAAATAAATAAAATAGTTGCTGCAGTTTTAATGGTTGCACTGCTTGTAATCGGAATAGGAAAATTATCTGATATTATATTTCACGTAGAGAAACCTGAGACCCCTGGATATTTAGTTGAGGTGGAAACTGCAACTACTGTTTCCGCAACTAGCGCAGATTCAGAAGTTGAAAAAATTGATATAGCTGCTTTGATGGCAATGGGAGATATTGCAACTGGAGAAAAAGTTTTTAAAAAATGTGCTGCTTGTCATTCAATAGTTAAAGGTGGAAAGAATGCTATAGGACCTGCTCTATACAATGTTGTAGGAAGAAAAGTTGGAGAAGTGCAGGATTATAAATATTCAAAAGCATTGGCAGCATATGATAAAGAATGGACTTTTGAAGAGTTAAACGGATTTTTAAAAAAACCAGCAAAGTATATTAAAGGAACTAAAATGGCTTACGCAGGTTTAAGAAAAGAAAGTGACAGGGCGTCAGTTATTAAATATTTAAATGAAAATTCTGATAACCCTTTACCACTACCTTAATTTTCCAAAACAATATAATAAAATACTTTTTTGTACGTGAACTCTATTGAGTGCTTGTTGCCACACATGTGATTTTTTACCTAAGAAAACTTCATTACTTACTTCATTACCTCTAGGTAAACAGTGCAAGAAAATACAACTTTTTTTTGCATATCTCATTAATGTTCGATCAATTTTAAAATTTTTAAATGCTTGTATTTTTTTCTTCTTATTAACTTTGTCATTTAAAGAAATAACTTTATCTGAAAAAATTACATCTGCATTTGAAGCTGCTTTTTTCGCATCATTAAAAATATAAATTTGTTTATTATTTTTTTTGACCCAAGCTCTAACTTCTTTTCCTGGTTCAAATTTTTTTGGGCAACCAATACTTAGCTTGAAGGAAAATTTGACTGATGCAGCTATTAAACTATCTAAAACATTGTTGGAGTCTCCTATCCAACAAATGTTTAATTTTGAAATAGGTTTCTTTTTTATTTCCTCAACTGTAAATACATCTGATAAAACCTGAGTAGGATGAGATGAGGGACTTAAGCCATTAATTACAGGTATTGATATATATTTTGCAAAATTTTCAACCTTTTTATCGCTATCAGTTCTAAGCATAAATCCATCACCATAAGTAGATAAAATTTTAGCAGTATCAGCAACGCTTTCTCCTCCTTGACCTAAATGAAGTTCGTTTGATCTCAGAGTTAAGGTGCCGCCACCTAGTTGTTTAATAGCTAAATAAAAGCTTAATCTTGTTCGTAAACTAGATTTTTCAAACATTTGGATTAATAATTTTCCTTTTAAGGGTGCACCCTTATCAACTTCAAGTGTGCTTAGTTTTTTTCTTAAACTTTTTCTTTTCTTAGCGTCTGCAATAATCTTTCTCAAATCTTTTGCGGGTATATCTTTTAGATTTATAAAATGTTTCATGATTATTTTATTTCTGAGCAAACTTTATCAATTATTTTTAATGCTAAATCTATTTCTTTTATTTTGACATTTAAAGGAGGCAAAATACGAACAACATTTTCAGCAGCACGGATAGTTAACAATTTATTGTCCATTAATTTTTTGATAAACTTTGTTTGATCTGTTTGAAGTTGAATTCCAATTAATAAACCTCTTCCTCTTATCTCCTTAATAATACTTGGATATTTTTCCTTTAACTTATTTAATTTCGAAAAAAAATATCTTGAAGATTTTTTTACGTTATTTAGAAATTTCTTAGTAGAAACAATATCCATGACTGTATTCCCAACAGCCATAGCTAGAGGATTACCACCAAAAGTTGAACCATGAGTTCCAGGTATCATGCCGACAGCAACTTTTTTATTCATTAAAACTGCACCAATAGGAAAACCTCCACCTATTCCTTTTGCGATTGGTACTATATCTGGTTTTACTTTAGATTTTTCAAAAGCAAAAAAATTCCCAGATCTTCCTACTCCACACTGGACCTCATCTAATATTAATAATATTTTTTTTTTATTACATAATTTTCTTAATTCTTTTAAACACCAGTCTGGAATTACCTTAATGCCCCCCTCACCCAGAACCGTTTCAACCATGATTGCTGCTGTATTTTTAGTAATTTTTTTCTTTAACGATTTGTGATCTCCAAAATCAAAATGATCAAACCCTCCTACATAACCAAATCCCTGAGTCATTTTCTTTGACCCACTTGCAAAAATAGTGGCTAAAGTTCTTCCGTGAAAAGAATTTCTAATACATAAAATTCTAGTTTTATTAGGTTTTCCGATTGAATAAAAATATCTTCTTGCAATTTTAATAGCCGCTTCAGTAGCCTCTGCCCCAGAGTTTTGAAATATCACATAATCAGCAAATGTTTTTTGACATAATTTTTTAGCCAATTTTTCTCCCTCAGGAATTTCAAAAGCATTAGAAACATGCCAAAGTTTTTTTGATTGATCTCTTATTGTTTTAACTAATTTTGGATGAGCATGGCCCAATGAATTAACTGCTATACCCGACAGCATGTCTAAATATTTTTTACCATCAGTTGAAAAAAGATAACTTCCTTTTCCATGCTTAAAGGCAATTTTTTTTCTATTATAATTTTTTGCTAAATAACTCATTAATTTAAATTGTTTTATAAAGTTTAATTATTAATACAAGTTGGGATTGAAAATATACATATACTTAATTTGCTTATTGCTGTTGATAACTCTTAATTTTTGATTGTTTCATTTAAATTAATAACAGTATATTGTCATTTTATTAATATAAAACACAACATATAGATATGAGCTGGACAGAAGAAAAAGTTGAATCTCTCAAAAAATTGTGGGGTTCTGGTAAAACTGCAAGTCAAATTGCTGAAATAATCGGCGGCATATCACGTAATGCTGTTATAGGAAAGGCCCATCGATTAAATCTATCAGCAAAAATAAAAACAAGAACTGCAACTTCCAATCAAACTTTTAATAACTCAACAAATGAAAAAAATATTCAAGCAGCAAAAAGAGGAAGAAAAAGTAAATTTAAGTCATTAATAATCGAAAAAGATTTTGAGCCAGAAAATCCTAAACAGCTAGAAGAGCTTGACGAGAATTCTTGTAAATGGCCTATTGGGCATCCTGATGAAAAATCATTTTATTTTTGTGGTAGATCATCATTAAAAGACTTTTCGTATTGTAAACTTCATCTGCTTTATGCTTATCAACCAAAAGGTAAAAAAGAAGATGTAATTGAAAAAGAAGAAGTTCCAGAATTTATAGAAAAGAAAATTAAATCTGCTTAATTTTGACTAGGCTTATTTTCTAAATCGTTACTAGAAGTGTATTTTTCTGTTGAGAATTGTCCACCCTCTCTCCACATATAACAATACTTTTTAACCTCATCATTAAAATATCTTTTACTTGGCATTCCAATATCTGAATTAGTTTTATATTTTCCTGATGCGATATTATCATATTTTAAAAGTCTTAACTGATCCCTTGTAAGTAAAGGTTTAGGCAATATCTCAAAAAAACTTGCTGATAACTCTGCTAATTTTAAAGGAAAAGGTAATAAAATTCTTTTTTTATCAATAAGATTTAATAATCTTTGTAATATCTCTTTAAAAGTAATAATCTCTGGTCCTACACACTCTATAATTTTAGAATAGATGTTTTTTGAAATAACATGATGTATCGTATCAGTTAAATCACTACAAGCTATAGGGGCAAAACGAGTGTTACCTCCGTAATAAATGGGAAATACAGGAAGTCTACTCAATAAGGTCATGAAATTTGTAGTAAAATTATCCTCCACAGAATAAACAATCGAGGGTCTTAAAATTGTTGCTAAAGGAAAGTTTTTTAATATTTCATTCTCTCCCTCAAGTTTACTTTTTGCATAATCAGAATCGCCTGCATCATTAATTCCTAGTGCTGATAAGTGAATAAAATGTTTAAGATTATATTCTTTACAAAGCTTCGCTAAAATTGATGGAAATACAGTATGAATGTTTTTAAAAGTACTACCTTTTTTCTGCTCAAATAAAATTCCAACTAGATTTATGCAAATATCTGCCTTTTTAAAAAGTTCTCTAATTTTTTTTTCATCAAATATATTAGCTTCAACAATATTAATAAAACCAGCGTTTCCTAGAGTCTTCAAAACAATACTTTTTTGATGAATATTTCTTGTTACAGCAGTGACAGTATAATTATCCTTAGTCAATTTTCTTACAATTGAGCGACCTATTTGCCCTGAACACCCGAAAATTAGAACATTTTTAGCTTTCATAGACAATTTTTTGCTTTCATATATATATATTTTAAATGAGTAATAATATTCAGCTTCACAAAGGGGATATACCCGAAAACCTAAATTTGGGCAACAGAATAGCTGTTGATGGTGAATTTATGGGTCTTAATGTTAGACGAGATCCATTGTGTCTAATACAATTATCTTCTGGCAATACAGACGCACACATAATTCAATTTAATAGAAATAATTATAAAGCTCCTAATTTAGTTAAAATCTTAAGTGATGATAAAATTATAAAAATATTCCATTATTCGCGTGCAGATTTAGCTCATATTAAATATTATTTAAAAACGGATGTGAATAATATTCTAGACACCAAAATTTGCAGCAAACTGTCTAGAAGTTACTCAGATAACCATTCCTTAAAAACTCTAATAAAAGAATTCATAAATATAGATATTAGTAAGCAATTTCAAAGCTCTGATTTCGGCGGAAAATTATCGCCAGCACAATTAAAATACTGCGCGAATGATGTAATCTATCTTCATAAAATTCATGATGAGCTTTACAAAATACTTGAAAGGGAAAATAGAGTAAAACTCTATGAAGATTGCTTAAAATTCGTTAAGACAAGAGTTCAACTTGATTTAGCAGAGTTTAAGGATGATATTTGGTCTCATTAATGAAAAGTAAAAAATTTATTTCAACTGCTAAAGATGTAATCAATCTTGAAATCAAAGCACTTCAGCAATTAAAAAAAAATATTAATTCGTCTTTTGATAAAGCTGTAATTCAAATAGCAAAGTGCCAATCAAAAATAATTCTTTGTGGTGTTGGAAAGAGTGGACTTATTGCATCTAAAATTGCCTCCACTTTAGCATCAGTGGGCACTCCCTCTTTTTATGTTTCAGCGAGTGAAGCATCTCATGGAGATCTTGGCATGATCTCTAAAAAAGATATTTTAATACTTATAAGTAATTCTGGAGAGACAAATGAATTAAAAAATATAATTCAATATTCAAAAAGGAATAAAATTTTACTTATTGGTATTGTATCTAAAAGAGACTCGGTATTATACAGGGCATCAGATATAAAACTTACAATCCCAAAAGTTTCTGAAGCTGAAGGAATTGTTCCAACTGCGAGTACAACTTCACAACTGGCTTTAGGTGATGCTTTGGCAATTGCAACAATGAGATATAAAAAATTTGGTAAAATGGATTTTAAAAAATTACACCCAGCTGGTAGTCTCGGATCACAACTTCGAACTGTAGAAGATATTATGGTAACTGGAAAAAAAATTCCATATGTAAATGAAAATATGCAAATGAGTAAAGCATTTAAAATTCTTGCTGAAAAAAAACTTGGCTTTCTGATTGTTAGGAATAAAAGCAAATTTACCACTGGCATTATCACAGATGGACAAATAAGAAGATATAGTCAAAAAAACTTAAACTTTAGATCACTTCCTGTAAAAAAAATAATGACTAAAAAGCCTATATCTATCGATAAAAATGAATTTGCCGCTAAAGCTCTTAATTTAATGAATAGCAAAAAAATAACTTCTCTAGCAGTTATTAACAAAAAGAAACCTTTGATAACAATTGGTGTAATTCATATTCACACAATATTGCAATCAAATATTTCTTAAATGATTAAAAAGATAATTTTATCTATCTCAATAATAGCATTATTAATTATATTTTTTTTCTATTTTAAATCTCCACATCAAAAAGATATTAATAAAAATGAAGAAATCATTCCAGAAACCAGCTCATCGACTTCAAATATGATTGAAAATGTTGAATATTTGTCAATGGATCCTAAAGGAAACGAATATATTATTAAGGCTCAAGAGGGTGAGATAGATATAAATAATAGTGACATTATTTTCTTAAGAAATGTTAAAGCAATAATTAATTTAAATAATTCAAAAAAAATTTTCATATCTGCAGATTTTGGAAAATATAATATTAATAATTTTGATACTATTTTCTCAAAAAATGTATTAATAGATTATTTAGATAAAGAAATTGATTGTGAATATTTAGACTTTTCAATATCAAGAAATACAATGATTATATCAAATAATGTTGTTTATAAAGATTTAGAAAATACTCTAAAAACTGACGTCATAGAAATAAATATAGAAACTAAAGAAACAACATTTTATATGTACGATAGAAATAAAAAAATTAATATAATTAACAAAAAATAATATGGGAATAATTAAACCTTTTAGAATAAAATCTTTTAAAAATAAAAACCCTATTATTGAATTTGAAAATGTATCTTTATCTTATGGTAACAGATTGATTTTAGACAATATAAATTTTAAAATAAATCAGACTGAAATTTTTGGGATGTTGGGGCCGAATGGCGTTGGTAAATCTACAATATTTAATCTTATCACAGGATTAATTTCTCCGAAAAAAGGTAAGATTAAAATAAATGGAGAATTAGTTAATAGCTACCCTGTTTATTTGAGAACAAAAAAGTTTAAAATTGGATATGTCCCTCAATACGGTGGTTACTTCAGCGATTTAACATTATTGAACAACTTAAGAGCAATTGGAGAAATTGTAATCGAAAATAAAAATTTAATGAACGAAAGAATAAACTATTTAATTTCAAAATTTGAATTAGAAAATATAAAAGATATAAAATCAAAATATCTTTCTGGTGGTCAGAAAAAGAAATTAGTTATAGCCTTAGCATTATTGAGTGATCCCAAAGTGCTTTTATTAGATGAGTGCTTTGCTGCACTTGATATATTAACAATAAAAATGATTCAGGAGATTATTATTAATCTCCAACAAGAAAATAATATTACAATTTGTATATGTGATCATCAAGCAAGAGATTTGCTTGCGTGTGTTGACATTGCAATGATATTAAGTAATTGTAAAATTGTTGCTAAAGGAACTCCATCATCATTAATAAAAGATATTGATGCACAAAATGCATATTTCGGAAATTCATTTAAAATAAGCTAACAATTAAATGTCTAACTTTATCACAGTAAAAAAAAAAATAAAAACTTTCAAAACAACTATTGAAGTCAGTGGGGACAAAAGCTTAAGTATTAGATGGGTTTTACTCTCTTCATTGGCTGAGGGAATTTCTGTAGCTAAAAATCTATTAATGTCAGAAGATATTTTTGCAGCATTAAAAGCTGTTCAGAAATTAGGTATTAAAGTTTCTCTTAAAAAAAATGTTTGTAAGATTTATGGTAAAGGAATTAATGGATACAGATACAAAAAAAATATAACTATAAACGCACAAAATTCTGGAACACTTGGAAGATTAATACTGGGTTTATTAATTAACTCGCCATTTAAAATAAAATTAATTGGTGACAAAAGTCTTTCAAAAAGAGATTTTAAAAGAATTTCAGATCCACTGTCAAAATTTGGAGCAAAATTTAGTCTTTATAAAAAAAAATATCTACCATTAACAATAATTGGATCAAAAAATCTAAATCCAATAAAATACAATGAAAACAAAGGATCTGCTCAATGTAAAAGTGCTGTAATTCTTGGTGGTATAAGAGCTAATGGTATAACTGCAATTAAAGCAAAAAAATCTAGAAATCATACTGAGTTATTATTTAAAAATTTGAAATTACCAATAAAAATAAAAAAAAATAAAAAATTTGACCTAATAAATATTCAGAAAGTAAAAAAAATACAAAAGCTTATATACAACATTCCTTCAGATATAAGCTCGAGTGCATTTTTCATAATATTAACGGTTTTAAGTAATAACTCAAATCTACTAATTAAAAATGTAAATATAAATCCTTCAAGAGTTGGAGTCATTACTATTTTAAAAAAAATGGGAGCAAATATTTCTTATAAAAACATTAAATTTTATAAAGGCGAAAAAAATGCGGATATTCAAATTAAAAGTTGTAAGTTTTTAAAACCAATTAACTGCCCAATAAGCTTGAACAGTAGTGCAATAGATGAATTTTTGTTAATTTTTTTAGTTGCAGCGAAAGCAAAGGGGATGTCAACTTTTAAGAAATTAGATGAACTTAATAAAAAAGAGAGCCCAAGATTATTGTGGGGTAAAAAAATTCTTACAAATATGGGGGTTCAAACAATTTCTACAAAGGATTCTATAAAAATATTTGGCAACCCTAATTTAAAAATAAATAAAAAAATAATAATCAAAAATTTTTTAAAGGATCATAGAGTATTTATGACATCAGTCATCGCCGCATTGTCATTTGGGGGGCATTGGATAATACACGATAAAGATTCAATAAAATCATCTTTTCCAAATTTTTTGAAAATTTTAAATAAAATAAAAAAATGATTAAAAAAAAAAAATTAAAAATAGCAATAGATTCACCTGCAGCTGCTGGTGCTGGCACATTAGCTAAAGCAATATCAAAACATTACAACCTTTTTTATTTAGATACTGGTAAAATTTATAGATTTATTGCCTATTTAAAATTAAAACACCCAAAAAAATTTAATAAAAATTTTATAGAAACAAAAATTAAATCTTTAAAAGTAAAAGATTTACAAAAAAACGATCTATTGACTGAAGAAGTTAGTACTGAAGCTTCAATTATTTCTAAAAAGAAAAAAATAAGAAAATTAGTATTTTCTTTTCAACACAACCTAGCTTACAACCCACCAAAAAAATATAACGGCTCTTGTCTTGATGGTAGAGATATAACTTATAATATTGTTCCAGATGCAGATTTTAAATTTTATATAACAGCAAACATAAAAACTAGAGCACTTAGAAGATTCAAAGAATTAAAAAAATTTAAAAAAAACATTTCCTATGAAGATGTGTTAAAAAGCATCAAAAAACGTGATAAAAGGGACTTAAATAGGAAAATCTCTCCACTAAAGAAAACAAAAGATTCACTATTGATTAATACTACAAACCTTAATAAAAGGGCATGTTTTTTAAAAATAAAAAAAATAATAGATAGGAAATTGAATTATTAATGGAAATATATAAGGATCTCTCAAGTTCTGCATCAAAAGAATTCGAAAAATTATTAAATAGTCAGCTCTCAAAAACCCAAATTGAAGAAGGTAAAATTATCAATGGCAAAATAAATAAAATTACTGAAAAATTTGTATTTCTATTTGTTGAAGGTCTTAAATCAGAGCCAGTTCTCGACATTAATGAACTAAAGAGCATGGGACTTTCTGAAAAAATTAAAATAGGTCAGACTATTCCTGTATTGCTAGAAAAGATTGAAGATAAAAATGGTGAAGTAATTGTTTCAGCTAGTAAAGCTCAAAAAATAAAGGGATGGGATCTTTTAGTTGCAGCTTATGAAGCTGACGAACCTATTATGGGTAAAATAACATCAAAGTGTAAAGGTGGATGTATAGTAGAACATATAGATACTGGATCGTTAATGTTTCTTCCAGGAAGTCAAATAAGCGATAAACCTCTTAAAGATATAAGTCATTTAATGAATGAACCACAAAAATTTAAATTAATTAAACTAGATAAAATTAGAGGAAACGCATGTGTATCAAGAAGAGAAATAATATCCTCTTTTAAAAAAGAAGATAAAGCTAAACTAGTCGCAAAGTACAAAGAAGGAGATATTATTAAAAATGCAGAAGTGAAGGGATTTTCTAGTTTTGGAGCTTTCTTCAATGTTAATGGTGAATTAGATGTTCTTGTCCACCTTCAGGAATTAAGCTGGAGTAGAGTTGATCACCCTGATCAAGTTTTAGAAATTGGACAAAAAAACATAGACTTAAAAGTTATCTCTGTTGACCTAGATAAATTACAAGTTGGTTGCAGTATCAAACAACTAACATCTGATCCTTTTGGAAATATAGATAATTATGAATTAAATAAAATTTATAAGGTAAAAGTTATGAAGCTCGCTGACTTTGGTGCCTTTTGTGAACTAGAACCAGGACTAACTACACTTCTTCATAGTTCTGAACTTTCATGGACTAAAAAAAATGTTTCTGCAAAAAAAATGTTTAAACTTAATCAAGAAATAGATGTGATGATTCAGGAAATAGATCGAGAAAAACGTAGAGTTGCAGTAAGTTATAGATTAACCCAAGAAAACCCTTATGAAACATTTTCAAAACGTTTCCCAGTAGGTAGTACTGCAACAGCTGAAGTAGTAAGTAAAAATGAATACGCTTTATTTGTTAAGGTTGAAGATATTGACCTTGAAGCCTTTCTTCATTGTAATGATTTAACTTTTTTGAATAATGGTGAAGATGAGCTTAATAAATATAAAAAAGGTGACAAAATAGATGTTAAGGTTTTAGAAATTAAACCATCGGAACAAAAAATTAGAGTAGGATATCGTCAAACACAACAAGATCCTTTTGACTTCTTTAAAGAAAAAGAAAAAGGTAATACAATTACGGTCAAAGTAGTTAGTACTGATAATAAGGGTTTAACTGTAAGACCTGAGGGTTGTGAAATGGATTTTCATATTAAAAAAAGTGAAATTGCTATTAATTCTGCAGACGCCAGACCATCTAGATGGACTGGTGGAGAAAAAGTTGATGTCGCAATCAAAGAATTACAACTAGATAAAAGAAAGGTTGTTCTTAGTATCAAATATCTCGAAGAACAAGATAGAGATATTGCTTTAAAAACTTATGGAAGTGAGGCCAGTGGAAAAAACTTGCCCTTTTCATCACTTTCAGATGATTTAAAGAAAAAAGAGGAAGATAAATAATAATTAGAGAATATTTAAATTGGCTATTGTAAAATCAAAGCTTTTAAAACAACTTTCAAACAATTATCCAAATTTTTTAAAAAAAGATTTAGAAAAGTTTACTGATATTATTCTAAATGAAATTAAAAGAACTCTTAAAAAGGGTGATAGAGTAGAATTGAGAGGTTTTGGAGTTTTTTATACAAATATTCAAAGAGCTAGAATATCAAGAAACCCTAAAACTGGTGAAAAAGTTAATACTCCAGAAAAAAAAACTATTCACTTTAAAATGTCCAAAGACTTGTTTAAAAAATTGAATAATGAAGAATAAACAAATTTTTGTTGCCTGTGATACTTCAAATTTAAATGAAATAAAAAAAATAATTAATCAAACTAATTCAAATAAATTAAGAATAATTCCTAAATTTGGCCTTCAGTTCTTTTATTCAAAGAATGGAAGAAAATTTATAGCAAAATTCAAAAAAGATTTTTGGTTAGATTTAAAAATAAATGATATCCCACAAACAGCTTTGTCTGCTATTGACAGCTTAAAAGA
>NZ_JBNAIL010000028.1:0-21192 GCF_052048195.1 Candidatus Pelagibacter sp. HIMB123
TCTTTCTATAAAAATTATAAAAAATTAAATTTAAAACCTAACGATCACATCTTTTTTCAAACCGCAAGACGTAAAGATATTGCACTAATTAATTTTTTATCAAAAATTGAAAAAAATCATCCTAAATTTCATATAAGGGTTATGCTCCCACCAAAAATTAAATTTAAAGGTTTTTTCTATTTCCTTAATGAGCTTAAAAATCAATTGATCAATAAAAAATTGTTCATTTATCTTTGGAGTGATTTTAATTATAAATTATTTTTAAAAAACTCCGACACTCACAAAGGTATATTTAAATCTAATATACCATGGACATTCTATAATAGGAAACATGGTAAAAAAAAACTTACCATAGGTTATGTAGGTGACGCCAGAAGGGCAAGGGGTTTTCAGTATTTACCAGAATTAATAAACATATTAGAAAAAAAGAAATCTTTTAATTATTTAATTCAATTTTCAAAAATTGCAGAAGACTTAGCTGAAACTAAAAAAAAATTATACTTATTATCTAAAAAGAAAAAAAATATTAAAATAATTGAGAAATATTGTGACTATAATGCTTTTAGAAATATCTTAAAAAAAATAAATATAATGCCAATTATTCATAGTTCTGATGAGATTAATAAAGTAACATCTGGTACCATGTACTCATGCATTGCAAATGAAATACCTGTAGTAATTCCATCTGGAACAATCTTTATGAAAAAAATAATGAAGTTTAAATCTTTCGAAAGAAGTAGTGATTTAAAAAATATTGCTTCTAAAATTATAAAAATTTCTAATAACTATAAATTTTATCTTAAAAATGTAAAACTAAATTCAAATATTTTGAAATATATCTTAAAGAATGATCCTCTTAGAAAAAATATTGTATAATTCAATGTATTTACTTTTAAATATTAATAACAAAAAAATTTGACTTTTTTTTTTAAAATTATAAGTGATTAGTTATGAATATAGGTTTTTTAGGACTTGGAAAATTAGGTTTACCAGTGAGTTTAGCAGTTGAAAGCAAGGGTCATAAGGTTTTTGGTTATGATATCTCTAAACAAACAATAGATGATATCAGAAATAGGAAAATTAGATATCGCGAGGAATGGGTAGATAAATATTTGCCTAAAACAAAATTAGAAATAAATAACATTAATGAATTGGTTAAAAATTCTGAGATAATTTTTGTACCAATTCAAACTCCACATGAACCACAATATGAAGGCGTTACTCGAATTCCTGACAAAAGAATAGATTTTGATTATTCCTATCTTATAGATGGTATTAAGGATCTTTCGGCAGCTATAGAAAAAAATGGTGAAGATAAAGTAGTTATTATTATTTCAACTGTTTTGCCGGGAACCATTAGATCTAATATAAAGCCTCTTTTAGGCAATCATACTAAGCTTTGTTATAATCCTTTTTTTATCGCAATGGGATCAACTATTCGAGATTTTTTATATCCTGAATTTATTCTTTTTGGTGTTGATGATGAAGCAGCAGCAGATACAGCACAAAAATTTTATAAAACAATATGCGATTCTCCATTTTATAAAACTACTATAGAAAATGCAGAATTAATTAAAGTTTCATATAATACTATGATTTCAACAAAAATTTCATTTGTAAATACAATTATGGAAGCTTGTCATCATTTACCAAATACAAATATAGATGAAGTAACAAATGGCTTAAAACTTGCTACAAGAAGACTTATTTCTAGTGCATACATGACTGGTGGTATGGGTGATGGTGGAGGTTGCCATCCAAGAGATAATATTGCTTTAAGTCACCTATCTCAAAAATTAAAACTGTCTTATGATTGGTTTGATAGCATAATGATGCAAAGAGAAAAACAATCTGAATGGCTTGCTAATTTAATAATTGAAAATTCTAAAAATAGACAAATTAATATTTTGGGAAAAACTTTTAAGCCAGAAACTAATTTAATTTTAGGGAGTCCTTCTTTATTATTAAAAAATATTTTATTAGAAAAACAAAAAAAAGTTTTTTCTTGGGATCCATATATTGATGAAAAATACGAAGCTGTTTGTGAAAAATATAACTGGACTAACAATAAAATCTCTCATGTTTTCTTTATTGGCACTAAACACCCTGACTTTATAAAATTTAAATATCCCAAAAACTCAATTATTATTGATCCATTTAGATATATTTATAGTGTTAAAGATTCGAAAATTATTAGAATCGGTGACAATACAACTAGTTAACTATTGTTGATCTAATTCTTTTGTTTTAATTTTCTTAAACTTCCATTTGACTCTAAAATTTTATTTTATTTAGTGCATTATTTTTAAATATATTTGCCTCTTTAATATATCTTCTTACCATTTGAGTTGTTTTATGACCTGTCATTGCCATTATACTTCTTTCATCTGCTCCTGATTCTGCGGCAACAGTTGCAAAACCTGATCTTAAACTGTGACCTGAAAAATTTTTATTTTCTATTCCTGCTAAACTTAAATAGTGTTTCAATAATAAAACTACAGTTTGGTCAGTTAATCTTTTATCTGTTAATAATAAACCTTTAGAAAATCTTCTAAAAATAGGTCCAGACTTAATTTTCGAAATTTCTAACCATTTTTTTAGATTTGTAATAGGACAATAAATTTTATTATCGAAGTAGGGTAGGCCTTTAATCATTCCTTCTCCGAATTGATCAGTTTTTGATCTTTTAATAGTGATTTTTAGTCCCTCAGGAACAAATTCTAAATCCTCATAATCAATTGAAATCAGTTCGTTTCTTCTAAAACCACCTCCAAAGCCAATTAAGATTAACGATTTATCTCTAAGTTTTTTTATTTCCTCAGTTTTTTGTTGATTTATTACATTAATAATTAATTTTAAATGATTGATTAATATAGGTTTTTTACCTTTCTGAATGCTACCTTTAACTCTTCTTATTCCCATTAAATTTTCAACTATGATTGGATGTTTAGTGTCGAGATAATGCCCTTTCAGCTTATGAACCATACTTATTGAAACCAGTCTTCGTCTTAAAGTGCTAATTTTTGAGATTTTAGAAAGATGGGTGAGGTACAATGAAACTATTTTTGGCTCTGTTGGCAATGAATTTAATCCATGTTTTGCACAAAAAGTTCCAAAGTCTTTGAAATCCGACTTATAAGCTCTTAGAGTATTATTTGCTTTAGAGCTTTTGAGGTTATTTAAAGTTGCCTCTTGAAGTGTTTTTAGGTCTGTTGTTAGTTCATTCATATGATTACTATTGATAACAATTAATTATCGTTAGTAATATATTAAGTGAATTCTAATGTCAATAAGATAAATTAATAATCATGAAGTTACTTAAAGGAACTAAATTTCAGCAGAAAGTTTGGAAATATCTAAAAACAATACCAAAAGGACAAGTAAAAACCTATAAACAGGTCGCAATTGCTATAAAAAAACCTAAATCAGCTCGTGCTGTTGCAAATGCGTGTGGAAAAAACCCATATGCCCCAAAAATACCTTGTCATAGAGTAATTCGGTCCGATGGAGGCCTTGGTGGATACTCAGGACAAGGCGGAATTAAAACAAAGCTGCGTTTATTGAGATCTGAAAAAGTTGACATTTAGCGTCTTTTTGAGACTATTTTATGGTCTTAAACACTTGTAAAATCAACTTTTTTTTAATTTTTTAGGTTATTTTAGCATAAATAGTATTTTGCACCCTTCAGTTGTACTATATATGAAGATATGCTTAAATAAAGCACCTCTATGGCCGTTTAAAACATATATTCTGTAACTGCATTGCTCTAGTTTTCAATGATATCAATGCTAATTTAATGCCCAAAATCTTATCAATTTTATCGTAATTTCTACCACCCTATTCATCTATTTTAAAATTTATTTCAATTATATAAATTCATAACCCTTTAAAACCCTTGATATTAAACACTTCTGATGCATATTGCTAATTTTACATTTTTATACATGTCATATTTTTCTTTTTTCACTCGTAAGTCTTGAAATTACTTCTTTAATTTTTGATATATTTAATTTTTTTTATTAATAATATGTTTTTTATGATTTATTATATAATAAAATTATTTAACAATTACAATACTTTATAGGTAAATATTAATGTATCAGATTATATAATAGTGCTTATTTATTTACTATTATTTAGGCTTAGCGAGCAAATATTCTCTTCTAGAAATGTATAAGCCACTAAGAACAATAATGAAAAGTCCTAAATATGTCCAATTATCAGGTAGCTCATGGAAGAAATAGTAGCTAATGAGTATATTTGTAATAATCTCTGTATAGCCCAAAGGAGCTAATTTAGAGGCATCAGCGTATTTGAGTGATAATATAAGGAAAAGATGCGCTACAGAGGCTATAAGGCCGATTAAGGCCATTAAAATCCATTGATTTGAAGTAGGATTAACCCAAACTGAAGGCATAAATAGACTAATAATGATGGTTCCTATCAAACCTGAGAGTAAAAGCGTTAAGAGCGGGTTATCAGAGGTGCTGAGCTTTCTTGTGATTATAAGGTAAAATCCATAACAAATTCCATTACCTAAAGCTGCCATTGTAGCCAAATTAAGCTCAATAAAGCCAGGTCTAATTACAATTAAAGTTCCAATAAATCCTAATGATACAGCAGTCCATCTTTTCACCCCTACTTTCTCATTTAAAAAAAATGGAGATAAAGCTGTAACGCAAATTGGAGCGACAAAAGCTAAGGTTAAAGCTTTTGGAAGAGAAATTTCGGATATTGCATAAAAAAATAAGTAAGTAGAAAAAACAAAAATTAATCCTCTTATTAATTGAAGTGCTGGTTTTTTTGTCCAAACTAATGATTGTCTATAAAAGATAAGCATTAAGGACAACGTAAAGACTACAGTAAAAAAGTACCTAGCCCATGTAATCTGCAATACATCCATAGATGAGCTTAAATACTTAGCAAAAGCATCCATAACAGGAACAATCATCCAGGCAGATGCGTTTAAAATTATAGCCTTCATAAAAGAAGGATATCTCTTAATAGAAGTATTTTAAAGCAAAGAATACAACAAGCGGAACTGTAATAAACGACATTAATGTAGAGACAACAATGGTGCTCGCGATGTTATCAACTATTTCCTTAGGTGAATACATTGAACCAATAAGATAATTTAATATTGCACTAGGCATGGCTGATTGAATTAATATAACACCTGCACCAAACCCTGATAAATCAAAATATATTATTATGATAAAACCAATTATTGGGCCAATTATTACTCTTCCAATTGAAGAAATTATTGAGTTAGTTAGAGAAAATACTTTTAACTTTGTTAATGCTATACCTAAAGACATAAGTATTAAAACGATAGCAGTATAAGTTAACAGCTCAGTAAGATTAATGATAGCCTTTGGCATTTCTAGATCAAAATACAAAAAACCAACAGAAAAAATTATTGCATAAAAAGGTGGATTTTTAATCAAAATTTTAAAATCAAATTTTCTATCAGCAAGAAAAACACCAAGAGTAAAGTGTAGTAAAATGATTAATGAAGATATAGATGCAGCAATACCAAGACCTTGAGAACCATACGCAAAAAGACATATCGGTATGCCCATATTCCCATTATTTGGCAAGATAAAAACTGGCACCTCTCTTATGATGTCTTTAGTTTTTAATAAGTATAAAATTATTATTCCAGTTAAAGTAAAACCAATAATTGCTATTAAGTAATAAATAAAATAACTAGCATAAATATCGAAAGATATACCTGTTGAGGTTATAGCGTAAATAACCATAGCTGGTGTACCTACATTTGAAGCAAAACTGGTTATAAAAGAGTTATCAAAGTTTGGATTTTTTTTACCTAAGTAGTATCCAATACCAACTATAAAAAAAACTGGAAATAAAACTTCAAAAAGTTTTAAATAAATTTCCATTAACCAAGCAATCTAATTAAAGTTGGAGTTTTTAATATATTTTTGTTTTTCTTAAATATCGATAAGCAATTATGGCAGTTAATTTCCGATGTTTTATGTGTAATTATAACAATTGTTGCTTTGTTGTTTTTCTTATCAGGTGTTTGAATCAATCTTTTTACAGATATTTTATATTTAGCTAGACGATTAGTTATTTGAGATAATACACCGGGTTTATCTTTTACTTCAAACCTTAAATATAATGAATTAACGTAATTTTTTACATTGTATGGTTTTAAAGATTTAAGCTTTGAAACAGTAACACCAAAAGGTTTCTTTATATTACCACGTAAAATAGATAACAAATCAGAAAGTAATGATGATGATGTAGGGCCAGGTCCTGCTCCTTCACCTTGTAATACACTTTCACCAACTGGTTTACCTTGCAGGATAACTGCATTCATTACACCATTTACATTACCTATATAGGATTTTTTACTAACTAAGCATGGATGAACAGTCTCAAAAAGTTGATTATTCTTTAACTCAGAAATACCAAGAAGCTTTATTCTTAAATCTAATTGATTTGCAATTTTAATATCTTTTAATTCGATTTTTTCTATTCCTTCCATTAAGCATTTATGTTTTGAAATTTTACTATTAAATGCTAAAGCAGATAAAATTCTTACTTTGGCAAATGCATCAAAACCGTTTAAGTCCAATTTAGGATTACCAGGTTCGGCATAACCAAGTATCTGTGCTTTTTTTAAAACGTCAGCAAAATTTTCATTTGAATTTTCCATTTCAGATAAAATGTAATTTGACGTGCCGTTAAGAATTCCATAAACCTTTGATATTTTATTTGTTGCTAATCCTTCTTTAATAGATCTTAATATAGGGATACCTCCTGCAACTGATGCTTCAAATTCCAAATTAACTTTATTTTTTTCTGCGAGTTTTGCTAACTCATTTCCGTGTTTTGATATTAAGGCTTTATTAGGCGTAACAACATGGATTTTACTTTTTAAAGCAGTTTCTACAACTTTCTTAGAAATTCCATCTGACAAACCTATGGCCTCAAATAGTATATCGATTTTATTTTTCTTAAAAATTTCTAAAGGATTTTTATAAAATATTTTTTTATTAACTTTAAATTTTCTTTTTTTATTAATATTTCTAGCAGATACAGCAACTACTCTTATTTTCTTTCCTGTTTTAAGTTCAATATCACTTTTTTTGGTATTTAATTCATTTAGTAAATAGTTACCTACTTGGCCTAGCCCTATTACAGCAATATTAATTAATTTACTCATTTACTTATATCTGGATATTTACTCTTTTTTGTATAGTCATCTATATAAATCTCATATTCCTCTAATGTCATTGATGTTATATCGTCTGCCTTTTTTAATATTTCATTTAATTTTTTTTGATTAGTTTTAGTTTCAATAGAATTTTCTGTCCAATACTGAGAATCTTTATTTAAAGAACAATTAGATATTATTAACGAAAAAAAAATTATTAAAAAACTTCTCATTTTAATCCAGTCTTTTCAGGGAAATTAAATTTATTATTTAAATTTTGCACAGCTTGACCTGCTCCTCCCTTAATCAAATTATCGATAGTAGATAGAATGATAATTTTATTACTATATTTAGATTTGCACACAGAAATATAACAGTTATTAGTATTTATTACTTCATTGGTACTTAACAAAGAGTTAGGTTTTAATATTTTTACAAAACTCTCATTTTGATAAAAACTAGTTAATGTTTTTAATACTTTAGCTTGTGAAATATTGTTTTCTAAATCAACATATATAGTACTCAAAATACCTCTGAACATTGGTGATAAGTGAGGAGTAAAACTAAATTCAAATTTTTTCTTAGTAAATTTTCTTAACATTTGATCTATTTCAGAATTATGACGATGATAACCAACTCCATATGCACTTAAAGATTCATATAGATTTTTATCTTTATACTTTTTATGAACTCCTCTACCAGCACCTGAATATCCAGATTTTGAATCAATTATTATATTATTTAATTTAATTAAATTTTTCTTAAATAAAGGAAATAGAGGAAGCAATATTGATGTTGGATAACATCCTGGACATGAAATAATATTATATTTTTTAATCTCTTTTCTATTAATTTCAGGAAGTAAATAAATACTTTTTTTTATTAAATTAGTTGCTCGATGTTTTTGTTTATACCACTTTAAATAATCAGAAGCTTTTTCTAATCTAAAATCTGCAGCAAGATCTATCAAAGTATGATTTTTGCTTAAATGTTTGGATATATCCTGTGCTTCCCCATTTGGAAGTGCTGTAAAAACAATATGAACGTCTTTTAATAATTTTTTATTAAATTTTAAAATTTTTGGTAATTTATATTTAGATAAAGATTTATCGTAAAATTTGACGTGTTTACCCACAGAAGAGTTTCCACAAAGGTATTTAATATTAATATATTTGTGTTTAACTAATAATTTAATTAATTGAACACCAATATATCCAGTTGATCCAGCAACTAATGCATTAAGCTTAGGCATTTTTTATTATAACAGTTAAAAATTAAAAAAAAATTATCTTTTAGAGAATTGGAAGCTTCTTCTAGCTTTTCTTCTACCAGGTTTTTTTCTTTCAACTGCTCTTGAGTCTCTGGTAGTAAGTTTCTCTGTTTTTAAAGTGGCTTTTAGATTTTCATCAAATAATACTAAAGCTTTTGAAATTCCATGAACCATAGCCCCTGCTTGGCCAGTAGGTCCTCCTCCTTTTACACTGCATCTTACATCGTAATCAGTAGCCTGATTAATAATTTCAAAAGGTCTTGTAATTTGCATTTTATGAGTTTCGTCAGCAAAATAATCACTAAATAATTTACCATTTACGTAAATTTTACCAGAACCTTTTTTTAACCAAACTTTTGCAATTGATGTTTTTCTTCTGCCAGTAGCGTATTTACTGTCTTTAAAATCTAATTTTAATTTTGGAGATTTTGGTGCTGATTGAGTGTTTTCCATCTTAGTTTCTAGCTATATTTTTACTATTTAATTTATCTAACTCTATTACAGTCGGATTTTGTGCAGAATGAGGATGCTCATTACCTGCGTATATTTTTAATTTTGTTAATTGTTTTCTTCCCAGTACTCCGCCTGGTAACATTCTTTTAACAGCCATTTTTAAAGTTTCTCCAGGTTTTTTATCATGAAGTTTTTCTGGCGTTGTAACTTTAATTCCACCTGGGTGGCCAGTGTGTCTGTAATATTTTTTATCCTGAAATTTTTTTCCAGTAAATTTTGCTTGTTCAATATTTTTAACTACAACAAAGTCACCATCATCCATATGAGGTGTATATGTTGTTTTATTTTTTCCTCTAATTATATTAGATACAATAGTTGCTAATCTTCCAACTACTGCATTTTTTGCATCTATTTCATACCAAGATGAAGCTAATTGATCTTTTTTAGTGAATTTTGTCATTGTGCGAGGATTAATACTATTAATAATTACAAAGTCAATTTTATATTTAGCTTGAATTATTTAGCTTATATGCTAGAAATTACCTGCCGATTTGATCCTATTGCGGGCTTATAACTGCTAAAAAGGAATTTTTCACAACATTACAAATTGGTAGGCATTTGAACTGTATTGTGCGCCTTACATAAAGTTAAAGCACTAAAAAAGGAGTAAAATGAGCACAAAAAGAAATAATCCAGAAACTATAGCCATACACGGTGGTGACTATAGAAGCGATCCAGCAACAAATTCTGTGGCTGTACCAATATATAGAACAACATCATATCAATTTAATAGTACAGAGCACGCAGCAAATCTCTTTGCACTAAAAGAGTTTGGAAATATTTACACTCGAATCATGAATCCTACTAATGATGTTCTAGAAAAAAGATTGTCAGCCCTTGAAGGTGGTCTAGCAAGTCTTACGGTTTCTTCAGGACAAACGGCATCTACTTTTGCAATCTTAAATGTTGCACAAACTGGTGATAACATAGTTAGTTCAACGGATTTATATGGTGGAACTGTATCCTTGTTTACACACACTTTGAGTAAACTTGGAATTGAAGTTAGGTATGCTGATCCTTCAGATCCTAAAAACTTTGAGAAAGCTGTTGATGACAAAACAAGAGCTTTTTATGGCGAAACATTACCAAATCCATATTTAAGGGTTTTTCCAATCAAGGAAGTTTCTGATATTGGTAGAAAACATAATATACCATTAATAATGGATAACACAGCTGCACCAGTTATTTGCAAACCAATTGAACATGGTGCTGCAGTAGTTGTTTATTCACTTACAAAGTATATAGCTGGACATGGAACAGTTGTTGGTGGCGCTCTAGTTGATGGTGGTAATTTTGACTGGACTGCAGATGCTAAAAGGCAACCATTATTTAACGAACCTGATGCTAGTTATGGTGGTGTTGTTTGGGGTAAAGCAGTACCAGAATTAACAGGAGCAAATGTATCTTTTGCAGTTAGAGCAAGAGTTACATTACTTAGAGATCTTGGTTCTGCCCTATCACCTGATAATGCATTTGGAGTAATTCAAGGTTTAGAGACTGTTGCTTTAAGAATGAAACAACATTGTGAAAACGCGGCTAAAGTAGTTGATTACTTAAAAAAACATAAAGCAATTAATAGAGTAATTTACGCTACAGAACATGAGAAGGAAATATCAAGTCGTGCAACAAAATATCTAAAAAATGGAAATGGTGCATTAGTTGGTATTGAATTAGCTGGAGGAATAGATGCTGGAAAAAAGTTTATTGAATCTTTAAAAATGTTTTACCATGTTGCTAATATTGGTGATGCAAGAAGTCTAGCTATTCACCCTGCTACAACTACACACAGTCAGTTAACAGAAGATGAACTAACTGCAGCTGGTGTAACACCAGGGTATGTGAGACTTTGCATAGGTCTAGAACACATAGATGATATTATTGATGATTTAGATCAAGCTTTAGATAAATCCTCTAAAGGTAATTTAAAAGCTGTTAGTTAGTTTAATGTTCATATGTCTACGAATAGAAACTAATAAACATTCTCCTTATATTTTGTAATATAAAGAAAATACAAAGTTGAAAGTATTATAAAAACAGAATTTATCTGGTGTACAGATGCATAAAGCATTTTTACTCCAGATAAAATTGTAAGAACTCCCAAAACAATTTGAAACAATAAAGAAATTCCAATAATGAAGATTGGAGTTCTTAAATTTTTATTTCCATTTTTTAAAACAAAATAAAGCATGTAAAAATATATTATGACAATTAAATATGCTAAATTTCTATGAATAAATTGAACAAGTGATTGATCATCAAACACAGTAAGATTAAACAAATCATTGATTACACTGTCATCTGGGAAATATGATGAGCCCATTAAGGGCCAAGTATTATAAATTTTTCCTGCATCCATCCCAGAAACAAATGCTCCAATTATTAATTGTAAAAACAACAATACAAAAAAGAATTTAATAGAGTTTAATTGAATATTTACTTGATTAGTTTTTATATTTGTGAGTTTTAAAAATTTCCAAAAAACTATAGATAAAATTACAAAAGCTATAAATAAATGTAGTGATAATCTATAATGACTAACATCAACTCTCTCAACTAAACCACTTGAAACCATGTACCATCCAATAAATCCTTGAAAACACACCAAGAAAAAAATTATTGAATATTCTTTTAAAATCAAAAAACCATTTTTAATTGTAAAATAGATCATGGGTAAAAGCACAGTCAAACCAATTAATCTCCCCAA
The DNA here is from genome assembly GCF_052048195.1 of Candidatus Pelagibacter sp. HIMB123. Taxonomy (NCBI): domain Bacteria; kingdom Pseudomonadati; phylum Pseudomonadota; class Alphaproteobacteria; order Candidatus Pelagibacterales; family Candidatus Pelagibacteraceae; genus Candidatus Pelagibacter; species Candidatus Pelagibacter sp. HIMB123. The sequence continues at coordinate 11,674 of NZ_JBNAIL010000028.1, forward strand.
TTGACGATGCGCCCATTCCCACCAAAAAATAATTTTAAATTCATTTAAAGTCATATTAAAATTTTGCTCTTTGTATTCTGGAATTGCTTTGTAAAGATTAAAATATTCTATCCATTTGTCATTTGTTAAAGGGGGTAATGTACCAACAAAAAGTTCCCAAGTAGTAATAGAAAGGCCAGAGTCAGTTAATCTGGTTAGGCCCCCAACTAAAATTATAAGCACGATCATCAATAATAAAGTGATCATCCATATTTTTAATTGAGAATTTAAAGAATAATTCTGACTGTACATGATTAGATAAATATAATAATTATTAATTAAACCAATAAATTAAATGTCGCCTAAAAACAAAAAAAAATTAGAAATAATAAGATCTAAATTAGATAAGTTGGATAATAAGTTGCTATCCTTGATTAAATACAGAACAAATCTTGTAAAAGAAGTTTTAAAGCTTAAAGAATTTAAAAAAGAAATAGTAGATAAAAAGCGTATCAATTTTATACTTAAAAAAATTCACTCAAAATCTAAAAAACTAAAGATTGATCCTAAAATTACTAATCGAATATGGAAAAATATGATTTTGTCTTATATCGATTACGAAAAGAGAAACTTTAAGAAAAAATAATTACTTACTGTGTGGTGGAAGCTTTTTTTCCACAAACGTTTCGTGCTTTCTAGTATCTGGATTGTATTTCTTTGCTGAAAGTTTAACTTTGGCCTTCTCACCTCCAGCAGGTTTTTTTACATAATAGAAGTAAGGGCTATCAGGTTTTGCCTCTGGAACCATTCTTACTTTAACGTGTGTTTTTTTTGCCATTTTTTAATTCTTTTAATTTATTTGAAATTTTTAATAACTTATTTCTTAAATTTTCAGTTCTTATAGATTTATCTGCAATTTCGTCAAGCTTTAAAGAATCTTCATTATTTAATATTTTTTTTACACCATTTATCGTCATACCTTGGTCTTTAAGTAAAAATTTTACTTTTTTAAGAAGATTTATTGTCTTCTCATCATAATATCTTCTATTTGAATTCAAAATCTTTGGTTTAATTTGTTTAAATTGAGTTTCCCAAAACCTTATGACATGTGTTGGTAAATTTCCTTTATTATTTGATTTAAGATTTAATATTTTAGCTACTTCTCCAATAGTTTTATAAGCACTATCTGATTTATCCATTATCCTTCAAATTAACAAATTCTTTAAATTCTTTTGATGGTTTAAACAAAACAACATCCCTGCTAGAAATTACTTTTGTTTCTTTTGTCTTGGGATTTCTTCCAATTCTAGATTTTTTTTGTCTTATAGAAAAAGTACCAAATTTAGATAATTTTAATTTTTTTTCATCTTTAATATTAGATACGATCGTTGATAAAAAATCTTCAATTAAATTTTCTGATATTTGTTTTGAAAAACCAAGCTGCATATAAACTAAATTAACTAAGTCTCTTTTAGTTAAATTTATTCTCATATTAAATATTTTGCTTGATCTTTTCTATCAAATTACCTTTTACAATTCTATGACAAACATCTAGCGAGTTTGAAAATCCAATATAATCAGTTCCTCCATGACTTTTGACAACTGGAGAGTCTAATCCGATAAAAATAGCTCCATTATATAATCTTGGATCTAGTCTTTTTTTAAATTTCCTTAAGTTTGATATATTTAATAAAGATGAAATTTTACCTATTAATGTACCTGTCATCGCATTTTTTAATTCACTGGTTATAAAATTCGCTGTACCCTCTGCTGTTTTTAAAGCAACATTTCCTGTAAAACCGTCTGAAACTATTACATTAACCTCTCCGTCCATAAGATGGTTTCCCTCAATGTAACCAGCAAAGTTATAATTATCTGATTTTTTTTCATTTAATAATTGATAAGTTTCTTTGATAGTCTCATTTCCTTTTAATTCTTCTGAACCGATATTTAATAATGCTACGTTTGGTTTTTCATTCGGATAAAGTGAAGTATATAAAGAAGCTCCCATAATTGAAAAGTCTGATAAATTTTTAGAACTACATTCGATGTTGGCACCTAAATCCAATACAACGCTCATACCCTTTTTATTTGGCCATAAAGCAGATAATGCTGGTTTGTCTATATTTTCTATCATCTTTAAATTCAATTTCGATACGACTAGCAATGCACCTGTGTTACCTGCTGATATAACTATATCTGCTTCTTTATCTTTAACACTTTGAATGGCAAGCCACATACTAGTATTTTTCCCTCTTTTTGCGCCCTCTAGAGGACTATCAGTGCTTTCAATTTTTTTTTCTGTATGTATTAATTCAAAAAATTCTGCAGGTATTTTTCCTCTAATTAATGGATCTATTTTATTTTTGTCCCCAAAAATTTTAAAAAAATTATTTTTATTAGTAGAATGATTTAAAATAATACCATCTATTATTTTTTTTGGTGATCCATCACCACCCATTGCATCTACTGCAATTTTAATCAAATCTGACATTTTAATTGATTATAATATATTATTCTTTTGGGTCTAAAACTTGTCTTCCCTTATACATACCAGTTTTAAGGTCTAAATGATGAGATAACCTGTATTCACCTGATTTTTTATCTTCAACTATATTTTTAGTTGAAAATTTCATTGTTTGAGCTCTTCTCATCCCTGTTCTGGAAGGGGTTTGTTTTCGTTTTGGTACAGCCATAATTAAGGCTTACTTACACTTTTTAAATAAGAATTCAAAGTTTTTTTTGATAAATTTGAGTTAAAAATATCAAAATATTCTAGTAATTCCTGATTATTTTGAAAATCGCCTAAAAAAATTGAAATTTTTTTTAATTTATCCGACTTTGATAAATCATCCCAGAAATGAATTTCAGAAACCATTGAATGAAATAAATTTATATAATCTTTCATTTTTTTATTAATAGACTGGTCTCCATAACCTATTTCTCTAATACTCAATTCTAGTTGTCTGAAATTATAGTCATAAATTTCCTGTAGAATTTTCTTGTTTTCCTCATTTTTATAATTTTTTAGAAAAAATGAAAAATGCAGCAAAAAAAGGGTTAATCGATCAGAAAAGTTATCTTCTCTGTTAAGATTTTTATATAAATCTTTATTTCTAGTGAAATTTATTAAATTGTTATAAACATTAAGATATTTATTATTCATGTACAAATTATTATATATATTTTTTATTTCAATAATAGTTACTAATTGTTCATTTAAACCCGTTGTTAAACATCATGGAGTACCTTACCTAGAAATAAAACAAGCTAAATTAATAGTCAATGAAACTAACAAAAATGATATTAAAAAGATTTTAGGAAATCCTTCGACAACAAGTAAATTTGATAATGATGTTTGGATTTATATAGAAAGAAAACAAACCCAATCAAAATTGAGTAATTTGGGTAAAATGAAAATATTTAAGAATGATGTTTTAGTTTTAGAAATTGACAATTTTGGTATTTTACAAAAAAAAAATTTTTATAATAAAGACGATATGAAAAATATCAAAATTGTAGAAGCTACAACTAAATCAGGATTTAAAAAAAACTCATTTATATATGATTTTATGTCTAGTATGAGACAAAAGATTAATGACCCTCTAGGACAGAGGGCCAAAAAACGTAGAAAAATTACCCAGCAATAACTGCTAACAATAATAAAGCAACTATATTAGTTATTTTAATCATAGGATTAACGGCTGGGCCTGCTGTATCTTTATAAGGATCACCAACTGTATCACCTGTTACAGCTGCCTTGTGGGCCTCAGATCCTTTTCCACCATGATTTCCATCTTCTATATATTTTTTTGCATTATCCCATGCTCCACCTCCTGCTGTCATTGAAACAGCAACGAATAATCCTGTTATAATAACTCCTAACAACATAGCACCGACAGAAGCTAAAGCAGCAACTTGACCTCCAATGGATAAAATAATGAAATAAAGAACTACCGGTGACAAAACGGGTAGTAATGAAGGGATAATCATTTCTTTAATTGCTGCTACTGTTAATAAATCAACAAGTTTAGCATAATCAGGTTTTTGTTTTCTTTTCATTATACCTGGAAATTTTTTAAATTGTCTTCTTACTTCAACAACAACAGCTCCACCTGCTCTACCTACAGCTTGCATTCCCATTGAACCAAAAAGATAAGGTAACATTCCTCCAATTAATAAACCAACTACCACGTAAGGATTAGATAAATCAAAAGTAACCACAATACCTTCTAATGCAGATCCTGCTTCTTTTGAAAAATGTTTTATATCTTCTGTGTAGGCAGCAAATAAAACTAATGCACCTAGACCAGCTGAACCAATTGCATAACCTTTAGTAACTGCTTTTGTAGTGTTACCTACAGCATCTAAAGCGTCAGTAGTTTTTCTAACTTTTTTATCAAGGTTAGACATTTCTGCAATACCACCAGCATTATCCGTAACAGGTCCATATGCATCTAAAGCTACAACCATACCTGCTAAAGCAAGCATAGTAGTCACCGCGATAGCAATACCGAAAAGTCCAGCAATAGAATTTGTAATAAGTATACCAGCAACAATTATTAATGCAGGAATAGCAGTTGCTTCCATAGAAACAGCTAAACCTTGAATAACGTTTGTACCATGACCAGTGGTAGATGATAATGCAACAGATTTAACAGGTCTATAACTTGTTCCTGTATAGTATTCTGTAATCCAGATTAATAATCCAGTAATAACTAACCCTATAACACCACAATAATATAGATCCATTCCATTAAAAGTCTTATCGTTTACTGTATATTCATTTGCAAAACCAATTACGTGATCTGTAACAGGCCATAATATTACTAAAGATGCTAAAGCAGAAACAACAAATCCTTTATACAAAGCATTCATAACATTATTGCTTTTACCAAGTTTAACAAAAAAAGTTCCAATAATAGATGTTAACAAACATGCAGCGCCAATAGATAATGGGTAAATCATCATATTAAGATCACCAACAAAGAAAATTGAAGATAACACCATTGTTGCAACAATTGTAACTGCATAAGTTTCAAACAAATCAGCAGCCATACCAGCACAATCTCCTACGTTATCACCAACGTTATCAGCAATTACAGCAGGGTTTCTAGGATCATCTTCTGGAATTCCAGCCTCAACTTTTCCAACTAAATCAGCACCAACATCTGCACCTTTTGTAAAAATTCCACCACCTAATCTTGCAAAGATAGAAATTAGGGAAGCACCAAAACCTAATGCAACTAAAGCATTTACAATTTCTCTTTCATCAACATTAGTTTTCAATAATATATAATAATAAACAGCTATAGATAATAGCGCCAAACCAGCAACCAACATTCCGGTTACAGCACCTGATTTAAATGCAACGGATAAACCTTGAGCTAAACCTTTTCTAGATGCCTCTGCTGTTCTTACATTAGCTTCTACAGAAACTAACATACCAACGTAACCTGCAATACCTGATAGAGCAGCACCAATTAAATAACCAAGACCTACTAGTGGACTAAATGCAATACTCACAATTACTAAAACTACAGCACCAACAATAGCAATAGTTTTGTATTGTCTTGCTAAATATGCTTTTGCACCAATTTGAATTGCAGATGCAATATCTTGCATTTTTGCATTTCCTGCACTTGAATTAAGAATGTTTTTACCAGTTAAAAATCCATAAACGATAGATAATAAACCAGCTCCAATTGTGTATAATAGTATTGTTTCGACTGTTCCGCTCATATTAACCTTAAGTTGTTGGTTGTTAAATTTTTAAGCCCGCACAATACAAAAAAAGATAGAAAAGACAACGATTAACTTCTAAAACCGATGAATATAACCTTTGGATTTAGCTCGTATTTGCTTGCCTTTTTCATCGAATATCAAAGATCTATCTTTACAAGATACAATTTTACCAATTTTAGTTATTTTAATTCCAGTTGTTTTAGAAGCTTTTTGAATGATTCTAGCTTTCTTATTATCTGCAGTAAATAAAACCTGATAATCATCTCCATTAGAAATTAGATTAATTTTATTTAATCTTTGTTTTTTAATAAAATTACTCAATTTATTGGAAACAGGTATTTTATTTTCAAATAAGTGAAATGATAAGTTTTGTCTGTTAATCATTTTTGACAAATCATCAATTAATCCATCTGAAACATCGATAGAGCAATTAGCAAATTTTATTAAATATTTTGTTAAATTTAAAGGTAACTCTGGTTTGTAATATTTATCTATAAAGAATAATTTGTCTTTATTTTTAAATTTAGCTTTATTACTTAATGCTTTAAGTCCTAAATAACTATCTCCCAAATTTCCAGTAACATAAATATCATCATTTAATTTAGCTTTATTGCGATAAATTATTTTATTTGAATATCCCAATGAGGTGATTGTAAAACTTAGTTTATTTGAAAAGGTTGTATCTCCACCACACAAATCAATATTAAATTTATTTTGTTCTGATTTAAGTGATTTTGCGATTTTATATAAATTATTTTTTGTAAATGTTTTTTTATTACCAGAGCCTGAAATAAAATAAAACTTTGGTATTACTCCTTTACAAATTATATCTGAAATTGATGACCTTAATATTTTTTTAATTACCAAATCTGGGGATTTAAAATCATAAAAATGCGTACCGATATTGTATGTATCAACAGATATAACAACACCTCTTTTTTTATCAAAAAAAACATCATCATTTAGATTAAGAGCAGATTTATTTTTTTTAGCTATTTTAAAAAAATAATTATTTATTAGATCAAATTCATGCATTGTTAGATCTTAATTTCTTTCCAACGTTATCTAATAAAGCATTTAGATACTTTGTTTGTGAATCTTCAAGAAAAAAATTAGATGAATTTAAATATTCTTTAATAATAATATTAATAGATAAATTTGGTTTATACATAAATTCATAAGTGGCTGCTTTTAAAATTGTTTGAAAAACTTTGTCTAATTTTTCAAATACAAATTCATCACCTAATTTATTATTTAATTCATCTAAAATAAGATCGTTTCTTTCTATCGTTCCTAAAACAATATCTTTAATAAATTTTTTAAATCTGTGTTTTGGAAAATCTAAATTATCATCTTCATTATAAAATTTACCATATAATTTCTGAATAATTATAACTCTAGGATTATTTTTTGGATTAAAATGAGTTCTCATTGTTGAGACAAAACTGAAATCACAGCTTCTGCAGCTTCAGCACCCTTTTTTCTTCTTGCTCTTGCTTGAGCCATATTTAGACAGGTAATTATTCCATTTCCAATAGGTTTTTTACTTTCTATAGATAATTTCATTATCGCATTTGTTGAGGCTTGGGAAATAAAATCAAAGTGTGGCGTTTGACCTTTAATTACACATCCTAAAGCTAAAAAACCATCATATTTTTTTAAATTTTTTGAGATTGTAACTGGAATTTCAAAAGCACCGGGTACTTTAATAATTTTTATTATATTTTTTTTTGGAATTATTTTTAAAGCACTGCTTATTAATCCATCAGCAATATCTTTATAATAATCTGCTACGACAATTAAATATTTTTTTTTCATCAAATTAATTCCTGTTTTGTAATTTTTATACCATAACCATCAAGACCAATAACTTTTTTTGGTGATTTGGTGATTAATATCATATTTTTAATTTTTAAGTCTTTAATAATTTGAGCTCCAATACCATAATTTCTTATTAACTTGTCATTTCCCTTTTTATAAAAATCTTTGTTTTTATAATCTTTTAAAGTCTGAGTTACTGATTTTAAATTTGAGTCTTTGATAAAAACTAAAACGCAATTTTGATATTTTTTGAAATAATTTAAAGTCTTGTTAAATGAATTTGGTAGTGATTGATTTATTAGATAGTTTTGGACGACATTGGATGAAATTACTCTTACTCTTGGAGTAATATCTTTTTTTATTTTGCCTTTTATTAATGCGAAGTGCTCTGAGCCATCTAAAAGATTCTCATAAATTCTAATATTGTATTTTTGATTTTTTACATCAATCTTGCTTTGTTTTTTAAGTTTAATAAGTTTTTCTTTTTTTAGTCTATATGCGATCAGATCTTCTATCTTTCCAATTTTTAATTTATGTTTTTTTGCAAAATTGAATAAATCCTGACCTTTAGCCATTGTTCCATCTTCATTCATAATTTCACAAATTACAGCAGAGTTATTTTTTTTTGCTAATTTAGATATATCAACTGAAGCTTCAGTGTGACCTGCTCGAACAAGAACACCACCATCTTTCGCTATAATTGGAAACACGTGACCAGGTGAAACAATCTCATTTTTATTTACATTTTTTTTTGAAGCAATTTTGATTGTTTTCGCTCTATCTTTAGCAGATATGCCTGTTGTTATTCCTTTTTTTGCCTCAATAGAAATTGTAAATGCCGTCTTGTTTCTTGATTGATTTACTGGAGACATTAAAGATAAATTTAATTTTTTTGCTTGAATTGAATCAAGTGCTAAACAAATTAAGCCTCGCCCGTATTTTGCCATGAAGTTAATATTCTTTGCATTTGAGTCTGATGTTGAAATAACTAAATCTCCTTCATTTTCTCTTTTTTCATCATCTACTAAAATAAACATACCACCTTTTTTGGCTACGCTTATAATTGACTCAATTGAAGCAAAATTATTTTTTTCCATTAAAATAATTCCTAACGTATTTAGACAAGATATCTATCTCTATGTTGACTAAACTAGATTTTTTTAAAGTTGATAAATTCGTTTCTTTATACGTGTGAGGGATAATCCAAATTTGGAAACCTTTTTTAGTTACTTTTGAAATTGTAAGAGAAATACCATTAACACAGATTGATGCTTTTTCTATTAAGTGTTTTCTTTCCTTTTTAGGTAAATCAAAGTCAAAGAGAAATGATTTATCGATTTTTTTGATACTTAATACTTTACCAACAGTATCAACATGTCCTTGACAAATATGACCTGAAATTTTTGTCCCATATTTTAAAGGTAATTCTAAATTTATTTTATCTTTTATTTTTAAAAATTCAAATTTTGATCGAATTATTGTTTCATTAGAAAGGTAAAATTCCATAATTTTAGATTTATATGAAATTAAAGTTAGGCAAACACCATCACACGCAACAGATAAACCAATGTCTTTATTGGATACTTTAACATTACTTTTAACAAAAATGTTAAGACCTTTAGGTCTTTTAATTATTTTAGTAATAGTACCTTGATTATAAATTATTCCATTAAACATTTTTTCTAACTATATAGTGTTATTCTGTCTTTTCGTAAATTGAGATTTAGATTAATTTTTGTTTTATATTTTTGATTTAATATATTTTGACTACTAAATTTCAAATATTCGAAGTTTTTAGAGAGTTTTTTTGGACTTTTATACAAATAAAATTTATTAAAAATTTTATTCTTAATCAGTGAACTTGTTAATTTATCTCCTCCTTCAATTAGTAAATTTCTGCATCCATAATTATGTAATTTTTTCAAAATTAATTTAATGTCAAATCTGTTATTTCGATCAATTCGAGATTTAATT
>NZ_JBNAIL010000029.1:0-6757 GCF_052048195.1 Candidatus Pelagibacter sp. HIMB123
GATTTAAAAGTAATAAAAATTTCAGAAAATCAAAGACTTTTTATAAAAATTTATTTTTACCAGGTAGCAGACTAAATTTTGGTGAAAATTTATTATCTAAAAACAACAATGAAAAAGCAGTAACCTTTATAAGTGAAAATGGATTTAGAGAAGAAAGATCATGGAGACAATTAAATTTAAATACGAGTAAAATTTCAAAGTTTCTAAAAAAAATAAATATTAAAAAAGGAGATAGAGTAGCAGCCTATATGCCAAATACTATTGAAACTGTTGAAGCATTCATTGCTACAACTTCCCTGGGGTGTATTTGGTCTTCTTGTAGTCCGGATTTTGGATCTAAAGGTGTTATAGAAAGATTTTCTCAAATTAATCCAAAAGTTTTATTTATCACTGATCAGTATTTTTATAATGGAAAAAAAATAGATGTTTTAAAAAGACTTCCAGAGATTTTAAAATTAATCCCATCAATTAAAAGTGTTATAATTAGTAACTATCCTGGAAAAAAGTTTATTAAAAATAAATATAAATTAAATAAAATTAATTTATTTAAATGGAATGAATTAATGCAAACTAATGCTGAAAAAATTGATTTCAAAAGATTTGATTTTGAGACAGAATTAGCAATACTATATTCAAGTGGTACTACTGGAAAGCCTAAATGCATTTGTCATCGATCTGGTGGTGTTTTAATCCAGCATATGAAGGAACATCAATTACATTGTAATATTAAAGAAAATGATAATGTTTTTTATTTTACTACATGTGGATGGATGATGTGGAATTGGTTAGTTAGTTCATTAGCTTCGAAGGCATCTATTGTTCTTTTTGATGGATCCCCAATGTTTAAATCATCCGATTTGCTTTTGAAAATAGCACAAAGAGAAAAAATAACTTTATTTGGAATAAGTGCGAAGTATGTAGATGCTTTAAGAAAATTTAAACCAAAATTAAAATATAAATTCAAACTAAATAAACTAAGAACAATTTGTTCAACAGGCTCACCTCTTTCAGAAGAAAGTTTTAAATATGTTTATAAGCATATTAAAAAAAATGTGCACTTGTCATCTATTTCTGGTGGTACCGATATTGTTTCGTGCTTCGTATTAGGAAATTTATATCAGCCAGTGAACATAGGAGAAATACAAAACAATGGTTTGGCTTTAGATGTAGATGTTTTAAGTGATAAAGGGAAGTCTTTAAAAAATAGTAAAGGAGAACTTGTCTGTAAAAATCCTTTTCCATCAATGCCTTTAAAGTTTTGGAATGATAAAAATGATATTAAATTTAAGAGTGCTTATTTTAATAGATTTAAAAATATATGGCACCATGGAGATTACGCTGAGATAAAAAATAGTGGCGGTTATATAATTCATGGAAGATCAGATACCACTTTAAATCCAGGAGGTGTAAGACTTGGAACAGCGGAGATATATTCAGAAGTTGAAAAGTTTAAAGAAATAAAAGAATCTATTGTTGTAGGACAATCATGGGATAATGATGTTAGAATAGTTTTATTTATTGTAATGAGCAAAAATTATTCATTAACAGAAGAATTAATTAACAAAATTAAATTACAAATAAAAAAAAATGCATCTCCTAGACATGTTCCAAGAAAAATTATTGTTGTAAAAGATATACCTCGAACAAAAAGTGGCAAAATAGTTGAACTTGCAGTTAAAAGTAAGATAGAAGGAAGTCAAATTAAAAACATACAAGCTTTAGCAAACCCCGAAGCTCTAGAACAATTTAATAATTTAAAAGAATTGAGTAATTAAATGTTAAAAAATCTTGTCAAAGATCTGAAGCCATCATCTACTCTTGCAATTAACGAAACTTCAAAACAACTAGAACAACAAGGAAAAAAAATATTTAAATTTGGTTTTGGACAGTCACCATTTAAAGTACCAGAAGATGTTGTTGAAGAATTAAAAAGTAATGCTCATCAAAACAAATATCTACCCATGCAGGGCCTTGAGGAATTAAGGGAAGTTGTAGCGAAATATTCATCTAAAAAGAAAAATTATAACTACAAATCGAATAATGTAATAATTGGACCAGGATCTAAAGAATTAATGTTTTTATTGCATGTAATTTTTGATGGTGAAATTATATTGCCAGCACCCAGTTGGGTTTCATATGCACCACAAGCTATTTTAGGGAGAAATAAAATTCAAATTCTCCAAACAGAAAGGGAAAACAACTGGTTTCCTACTGGAGCACAAATTGAGAAAATCATATCAAAAGATAAAGATAAAAATTATTTATTATTTTTAAATTCACCGAACAACCCTTCCGGACAGGTTTGTAATAAATTAGAAGAAATTTCAGAAATTGCCAAAAAGTATAATCTTATAATTTTATCAGATGAAATATATTCAGAATTAACATTTTCAAAAAATTTTAAATCTATCTCAAGTTATTGTCCTGAAAAAACTATTATTAGTACTGGACTTAGTAAATGGTGTGGTGCAGGGGGATGGAGACTTGGTTATTTTATAATTCCAGATGAATTGAACGATTTAAAAAATATGATCAATGTATTAGCTAGTGAAACTTTTTCTGCTGTGAGCGCACCTATTCAGTATGCAGCAATCAAAGCTTACGAAAATGATCATTCAAATTATATTACAAAATCAGTAAATATTTTAAGTGCAATTGGTAAATATGTTTTTTTAAATTTAAAATCAAATCAGGTATTGATTAATGAGCCTCAAGGAGGGTTTTATTTAATGCCAGAATTTTTAAATAATAAATTTAAAACTTCATCAGAAATGTGTAAGGATATATTAAATAATACTGGAGTTGCTTTATTACCAGGTTCTGATTTTGGATTTAATCCAGATAAAATGTTAGCAAGGTTAAGTTTTACAGATTTTGATGGTCAAGAGTTTATGAACAATATTGATGAAACAAAAAAAATTGATGAAAATTTAATTAATAAGTTTGCACCAAAAGTAGTAGAAGGTGTCAATAAACTAAAGAATTGGTCAGAAAACCTATAAAATCACACTATACACCTACGATTATTTTTTGTTAGAATAAAATTATAAAAATAACGACATATAAATATAAATATAGAGGGGTAAATAATGAAAAAAATAGTCACATCTCTATCAAGTGCTTTACTGATTTTATTTGCATCATTGTCTTTGACAACTGTCGCTAAATCAGCAGAGTTCTTTACGATAGGAACAGGCGGACCTACAGGAGTATATTTCCAAACAGGGAACGCTATATGTAAAATGCTTCACAAATCAGCAATTAGTGCTGAACATGGTAGAAAAAAAGGTACAGCTAAAGCTTATAGATGTACTGCTCCATCAACTGGTGGATCTAACTACAACATTGGACAGATAGCAGCTGGAGAATTCCAATTTGGTGTAGCACAATCAGACTGGCAGTATCATGCTGTTAATGGATCTAGTAAATGGGAAGGAAAACAATTTAGTAATTTGAGAGCAGTTTTCTCAGTTCACAATGAGCCTTTTCAAATTTGGGCTAGAAAAAAAGCAAAAATTAAAGATTTTGCTGGATTAAAAGGAAAAGTAGTTAACATCGGTAATCCTGGTTCAGGTCAAAGAGGAACTATGGAAGAACTGATGAAAGCAATGGGTGTTGATAATAGTTTCTTTAAATCAACAACTGAGCTTACTTCTTCTGAACAAGTTAAAGCGCTATGTGATGGAAAAATAGATGCATTTGGTTATTCTGTTGGATTTCCAAATGGTGCTATGGAACAAGCAGCAACTTGTGCAGCTAAAGCTTCTCCAATTAATTTAACAGGTTCTGAAGTTCAAGGTTTAATTGATGGTGCAGATTATTATGCACAGGCAGTAATACCTAAAGGAACTTATACAGGTCAGAAAAAAGATGCTACAACTTTTGGTGTAAAAGCTACTGTTGTTACTTCTGCAGATGTTTCTGAAGAGCTTGTTTATTTAGTTACAAAAGCTGTAATGGAAAATTTTGATGATTTCAAAAAACAACATCCAGCATTTGGTTTCTTGGAAAAGAAAAACATGATTAAAGATGGTTTATCTGCTCCACTACATCCAGGTGCAATAAAATACTATAAAGAAGCTGGGTTAATGTAATCCAATTTTTATTAATAAAAAAGGCCTGGTGATTTTTACCGGGCCTTTTTTTTTATGGTATGAATAATTTTAATGAGCGACTCAATTAGCAGTAAAATTAAAAATAAAATAAGCGAAGACTTATCACCAACTAGAAATATTACTGGTTTTCATTTGAAAATTGTTTCAGCAATAGCAATTATTTGGTCATTATTTCAACTTTGGTACGCTTCACCATTTCCATTCATGTTAAATTTTGGAATGTTTAAGGGATTGCCAGCAAGGGCAATTCATTTAGGTTTTGCTTTAACTTTAGCCTTTTTAATTTACCCAATATCAAAGGGTAAGAAAATTTCGTTTTTTGATGTTTTGATCAGTTTTATGGGAGCGATATCATGTCTTTATATTTATTTTTTTTATGATCAGTTGGTTGAAAGAGGGGGTGTACTTTTAAATCTTAGAATAACGGAAACATTTAATTTTCCATTAGAATTAATATTAGGAGGATGTGGAATATTGATACTGTTAGAAGCTACCAGAAGAGCAATTGGTCTACCTTTGGTAATTATTGCCAGTTGTTTTTTATTGTTTTCCTACTTTGGGAGATATGCACCTGAAATAATTTCACACGGTGGTTTATCATTAAATAGACTTGTAGGTTTTCAGTGGCTTGATCAAGAAGCAATTTTTGGAATTCCGATTGGGGTATCAGTAGATTTTATTTTCTTATTCGTTTTATTTGGCGCTTTGCTTGAAACTGCTGGTGGTGGAAAATATTTTTTAGATCTTGCTTTTGCAATGGTTGGAAAAATGAGAGGAGGACCTGCAAAGGCAGCAATATTAGGCTCAGGTATGACTGGATTAATTTCGGGATCTTCAATTGCAAACACAGTCACTACTGGAACTTTTACAATTCCAATTATGAAAAAAACTGGTTTTTCAAAAGAAAAAGCTGGTGCTATCGAGGTTTCTTCATCAGTCAATGGTCAGATCATGCCACCTGTCATGGGCGCTGCAGCATTTGTGATGGCAAGTTTTATTGGTGTGACTTACTTTGAGATAGTTAAACATGCTTTTTTGCCAGCAATTATTTCTTACATAGCATTATTTTATATTTCACATTTAGAAGCTTTAAAATTAAATCTTAAAGGAATGGATAATGCAGATGTTCCTCATTTAAAAAAAACTTTTTTATCTGGGGTACATTTTTTAATACCAATTTTTGTTTTAATTTATACTTTGGTTTATTTAAGATTTACTGCCTCATATTCAATTTTTTATGCAACCATCACTTTGGTTTTAGTCAATTTAATAAATTTGTTAATTAAAAATGAAATTAAAAAAGATGCTCTTAAAGAATGGTTTAATCAAACAATAGTTGGTTTTGAAAAAGGAGCTTTAAATATGGTTGCTGTTGGTATAGCGATTGCAACTGCAGGAATTATTGTTGGTGCAGTTGGATCTACAGGCTTAAGTACTAATTTAATAATAGTTATAGAATCTATAGCTAAAGATAACGTTACTATATTATTATTTTTAACAATTATTTTGTGCTTACTTTTAGGAATGGGTTTGCCAACAACGGCAAATTATGTTGTTGTTGCTTCTTTAATGGCGACTGTGTTGGTGGATGTTGGGAATGCCTCAGGTTTTATTTTTCCATTAATTGCAGTTCATTTATTTGTCTTCTATTTTGGCTTAATGGCTGATGTAACTCCACCAGTGGGACTTGCCTCTTATGCAGCCGCAGGAATATCCGGTGGAGATCCTTTAAGAACAGGAGTGCAAGCTTTTTGGTATAGTTTAAGAACAGGAATTTTAAATAATCTCGTAGGAGCATGTGAAATTATGAAACCGTTATTTAACTCAAGACCAGTATTTTTAACTTGGCTTCCTCTTTCACACTCTTATGAGCATTGTGTTCAATTTGCACAGATAGCTGTAGGAGCAAAAGTATTCTATGCAGAAAAAATAGAAAAACTTTTAGAAAATATATCTGAGGCAAAACCCACTATTATGACAGCAGTTCCAAGGTTCTACCAAAATCTTTATAACAAAATAAACATGAATTTAAAAAAGCAGACAGGTTTTAAAGCAAAATTGATTGAAGCAACTCTTCGTTTGGGAAGAAAAAAACTATTAAATCTAAAAATGACATTTTCTGAAAAATTAATCAATTTTATAGTTGATAAATTAGTTAGAAAAAAAATAAAAAAACAGTTTGGTGGAAATTTGAAAGCTTTCGTTTCAGGGGGTGGGGCTCTAGACAAAGAAATAGGAGAATTTTTGAATTCTGTGGGACTGCCTACTCTTCAGGGTTATGGTTTAACAGAAACATCACCAGTAGTAAGTTGTAATCCAATACATAAAATTAAAGTGGAAACTGTAGGACCTCCATTTAAAGGAAATGAAGTTAAAATTGCTGAAGATGGAGAGATTTTAGTTAAAGGCGAAAATGTAATGCTAGGATATTGGAACAAAAAAGAAGAAACTGAAAAAGTAATTATAAATGGATGGTTACATACAGGTGATATTGGAGAGATAGATCCAAATGATGGTTATTTAAAAATTACTGATAGAAAAAAAGATATCATAGTAAGTGCTGGTGGAGATAACATTTCACCTGCTAAAATTGAAAATATGATTACGAATGAGCCAGAGATAGATCAATGTATGGTTTATGG
>NZ_JBNAIL010000030.1:0-5712 GCF_052048195.1 Candidatus Pelagibacter sp. HIMB123
AAAAGCAGAAGCAGCTCCAGCAGAAGCTCCTAAAGAAGAAGCTCCAAAAGCAGAAGCAGCTCCAGCAGAAGCTCCTAAAGAAGAAGCTCCAAAAGCAGAAGCAGCTCCAGCAGAAGCTCCTAAAGAAGAAGCTCCAGCAGAGGAAAAAAAATAATTTAAAGATTATTTATGTGGCAAGCTCAAGTGTTTACACTTTATCCAGAGGTTTTTCCTGGTCCTTTATCTAAAGGACTTTATGGAAAAGCTTTATCAAATAATTTGTGGAACCTGAAAGTAATAAACATAAGAGATTCAGCTGATGATAAACATAAAACAGTAGATGATACGCCTTATGGAGGTGGATCTGGCATGTTGTTAAAAGCAGATGTTCTTGCAAAGTCTTTAGATGAAAATAAAAATGATGGTGAGAGAATCCTATATTTGTCACCAAAAGGAAAAAAATTTGATCAAAATTTAGCAAAAGAGCTAGCTAACGAAAAATCTCTTTCTCTAATTTGTGGTCATTTTGAAGGTGTAGATGAAAGAATACTTTCAACAAGAAATATTGAGGAAATTAGTATTGGAGATTACGTTTTATCAGGCGG
The DNA here is from genome assembly GCF_052048195.1 of Candidatus Pelagibacter sp. HIMB123. NCBI lineage: Bacteria > Pseudomonadati > Pseudomonadota > Alphaproteobacteria > Candidatus Pelagibacterales > Candidatus Pelagibacteraceae > Candidatus Pelagibacter > Candidatus Pelagibacter sp. HIMB123. The sequence continues at coordinate 585 of NZ_JBNAIL010000030.1, forward strand.
AGAGTCGGCAGCATATGTAGTTATAGATAGTATTTTAAGATTGCTGCCAGGTGTATTGGGAAATGAAAACTCTAAGTTAGATGAAACCTTTGAAAATGATCTTCTAGAGTACCCTCAGTATACAAAACCTCAAATTTGGGAGGAAAAAGCGGTGCCAGACGTACTATTATCAGGTGATCATAATAAAATTAAAGACTGGCGTTTATCTCAATCTGAGGCTATAACACGCGTCCGAAGACCAGATTTATGGGAAAAATATAAGAAGAATTAAATTGATAAATATTAACATGAAAACAATAGAAGAAATAAACCAGCACAACGTAAACAAAATACTTTCAGAGAAAAAAATTCCAGAATTTTATCCTGGAGATGTTGTTAAAGTTGGTGTGAGAATTACTGAAGGTAAAAAAGAGAGAATTCAATATTTTGAGGGAGTGTGTATTGCTAAAAAAAGTAGAGACTTAAACTCATCTTTTACCGTTAGAAAAATTTCCTTTGGTGAGGGTGTTGAAAGAACTTTCCCTTTATTTGGAACATTGATTGATTCAATTAAAGTTATTAGATCTGGTAAAGTAAGAAGAGCAAAACTTTACTATCTTAGAGATAGAACAGGTAAATCGGCAAGAATTGCAGAAAAAATTAGAAAAAAAATTGGTATTGATATCGACGTAAAACCAGAGACAGTTACAGAAGAAAATGTAGCTCCAGCAGCAGAAGATCCTAAAGAAGAAGCTTCTAAAGCAGAAGCAACTCCAGTAGCAGAGGCTCCTAAAGCAGAAGAAGCATCTAAAAAAGAAGCAGCTCCGGCAGCAGAAGCTCCTAAAGTAGAACAAAAATCAGAAAGCTCTACAGAAAAAAAATAATTTTTTTTTCAATGTCTACAACACTATACGATAAAATTTGGAACGATCATCTAGTTGATCAACAAGATGATGGTACATCTTTACTTTTTGTAGATAGACATTTAATTCATGAGGTGACAAGTCCCCAAGCTTTTGAAGGGTTAAGAAATTCTAATAGAAAAGTCAGACACCCAAATTTAACTTTAGCAGTTGCAGATCATAATGTTCCTACAACAGATAGATCTAAAGGTATCTCAGATGAAGAATCAAAAATTCAAGTTGATACATTAGAGGCAAATTGTAAAGAATTTGGAGTTCAGTTATTTGGAATGGATGATAAAAGGCAAGGTATAGTTCATATCATAGGGCCTGAGCAGGGTTTCACTCAACCAGGCACAGTTATTGTTTGTGGAGATAGCCATACAGCAACACACGGCGCATTTGGTGCTTTAGCATTTGGAATAGGAACATCAGAGGTTGAGCATGTTTTGGCAACTCAAACTTTAGTTCAGAAGAAAGCTAAAAATTTTAGAATCAACGTTAATGGTGAACTTCCTTTAGGAGTTACTTCTAAAGATGTAATACTTCAAATAATTGGAAAAATAGGAACAGCAGGTGGGACAGGCTGTGTTGTGGAATATGCTGGAGATTTAATACGATCTTTAAGCGTTGAGCAAAGGATGACTATTTGTAATATGACAATTGAAGGTGGCGCAAGAGCAGGATTAATTGCACCAGATGAAAAAATTTTTGAATACCTAAAAGGAAAACCAATGTCTCCAAAAGGAGAAAATTGGGATAAAGCTTTGAATTATTGGGAAACTTTAAAAACAGACACAGGAGCGAGTTTTGATAAAGAAATTAGTCTTAATGCAAATGAAATTTTGCCTATGATTACATGGGGTACGTCGCCACAAGATGTAATAACAATTGATGAAAAAGTTCCAAATCCAAAAAATGAGACTGATGAAGATAAAAAAAATTCAATTGAAAGAGCTTTAAAGTATATGGGTCTAAAACCAGACATGGCAGCTACGGACATAAAAATAGACAAGGTATTTATTGGTAGTTGTACTAATGGTAGAATTGAAGATTTAAGAGAAGCAGCAAAAATTTTAAAAGATAAAAAAGTATCGTCACATGTTAATGCTATAGTAGTTCCAGGTTCAGGCTTAGTAAAAGAACAAGCGGAGCAAGAAGGATTAGATAAAATTTTTGTTAATTCAGGCTTCGAATGGAGAGAACCAGGCTGTTCTATGTGTCTGGCAATGAATGCTGATAAATTAAAGCCAGAAGAAAGATGCGCTTCTACATCAAATAGAAATTTTGAAGGAAGACAAGGGCGAGGTGGTAGAACTCATTTAGTAAGTCCAGGTATGGCTGCAGCAGCTGCAATTTCAGGCAATTTAGATGATGTTAGAAAGTATCAAAATTAAATGCAAAAATTTAATACATTAAAAAGTATCCCAGCTTATTTACCAATAGTAAATATTGATACAGATATGATAATTCCAAAACAGTTTTTAAAAACTATTAAAAGAACTGGTCTTGGAAAAAATTTATTTTTTGAAATGAGATATGATGATCAAGGAAAAGAAATAAATGATTTTGTATTAAACAAAGATCCTTTTAATCAGTCTAAAATTTTAATTGCTGGAAAAAATTTTGGATGTGGTTCATCGAGAGAACATGCTCCTTGGGCTTTATTAGATTTTGGAATTACTTGTGTAATAAGTTCAAGTTATGCAGATATTTTTTATAGCAATTGTTTTAAAAATGGAATTTTACCTATAATTCTTGAAGAAGAAAAAATAAAAGAGCTATCAGAATATGCAAATAGAAAAGAAGAAATTTCTATTGATTTGAATGAAGAAAAAATAGTTTATGGTAACAATGAACTAAAATTTGAAGTTGATCCATTTAAAAAAAAATGTTTGTTAGAAGGACTTGATGATATTGCCTTATCATTAAAAAAATCAGAAAAAATAGAAAAGTTTGAAAAAAATTTAAAAAACGAAAAGCCTTGGGTGTTTAATGATTAAAGTAAAAAAAAGAAAAATACTTTTACTTCCTGGTGATGGTATTGGTCCAGAGGTTATTGCTGAGGTAAAAAAAATTATTAATTGGTTTAATGATAAAAAATCTCTAGATTTTGAAATAGATCAAGAGTTAGTAGGTGGATGTTCCTATGACAAACACGGTACCCCGATTACGGATGAGGTTTTTTATAAAGCTTTAGAAAGTGAAGTAATTATGTTAGGGGCAGTTGGAGGTCCAAAATGGGATGGTTTAGAATTTTCAAAAAAACCAGAAAGAGCTTTATTAAAACTTAGGAAAGAATTGAAACTTTTTGCAAATCTAAGGCCAGCAATTTGTTTTGAACAATTAGTAGGTGCCTCAACACTTAAGCCAGAAGTAGTTTCAGGATTAGACATAATGATAGTTAGAGAGTTAACTGGAGGTATATATTTTGGTGAACCTAGGGGAATTAAGCCAATTGAAAATGGTGAGAGGAAAGGAATTAATACTCATACATACACAACAAGTGAAATTACTAGAGTGGCAAGAGTTGCTTTTGATTTAGCTAGAAAAAGATCAAACAGAGTTACTTCATGTGAAAAATCAAATGTGATGGAAGCAGGACAATTATGGAAAGAAGAAGTTCAAGAGCTTCATGATAAAGAATACAAAGATGTAGAATTAAGTCATATGTTAGCAGATAACTGTGCTATGCAGCTTTTAAGATATCCAAAACAATTTGATGTAATTGTCACTGATAATTTATTTGGTGATATGTTGTCAGACCAAGCTTCAATGTTAACTGGATCTTTAGGTCTTTTACCTTCCGCCTCTTTGGGTGCGAAAAATAAAGATGGTGAAATGAGAGCTATGTACGAGCCAATACATGGATCAGCTCCAGATATTGCAGGTAAGGGTTTGGCAAATCCAATAGCATCTATTTTAAGTTTTGCTATGGCTTTAAGATATTCTTTAGATCTCGACAAAGAAGCTGATATTTTAGAAAAAGCTGTCCAAGATGTTTTAAATGATGGCTTAAGAACCAAAGATATCATGTCAGATGGTATGAAAGAAACATCTACCTCAGCAATGGGTGATGCGATAATTTCAAAATTGCAATAAAACTAGATTTATTTTAAGCTTTTAAAATGCCAAGTTATACTGCTCCAGTAAAAGACATGATGTTTCTTTTTGAAAAATTAAGAGACAACAAAAATTATAACGAGCTTGAAAAATATAATGAGGTGAGTGCAGATCTTGTTAAAGATATTTTAGAAGAAGCAGCAAAAATAAATCAAAATTTAATTTTACCACTTGCTAAAGCAGGTGATGAAAATCCAGCAGTTTTAGAAAACGGTGTGGTTAGAACACCACCAGGATATAAAGAAGCTTATCAGAAATATATTGAAGATGGATGGACATCGTTGTCATGTGATCCAAAATATGGTGGTCAAGGAATGCCAAAAACTGTAAGTGCATTCTTTGACGAAATGCTCTCTTCAGCCAGTTTGTCTTTTAAATTATATAGTGAACTGAGTATTGGTGCATATAATTGTATTAATCATCACGCATCTAATGAAATAAAAGATAAATATTTACCAAAGATTGTTGAAGGTAAATGGAGTGGCACAATGTGTTTAACTGAACCAGTATGTGGAACAGACTTAGGTTTATTAAAAACTAAGGCTGTTAAACAGTCCGATGATACTTATAAAATTAGTGGTCAAAAGATTTTTATAACTTCTGGTGATCATGACTTAACTGAAAATATTATTCATTTAGTTTTAGCAAGGTCAACAGACTCACCAGCGGGCACTAAAGGAATTAGTTTGTTTTTAGTTCCAAAGTATATTGTAAATGAAGATGGAAGTGTTGGTCAAAGAAATGGAATTTCAACAGGATCAATTGAAACTAAAATGGGAATCAAGGGTTCTGCAACATGTGTTTTAAATTTTGATGAAGCAACCGGATATATGATTGGCACTAAAGACAAAGGTCTTAGCGCAATGTTTACTATGATGAACTTAGAGAGAATAGTTGTGGGTATTCAAGGTTTAGGGATTTCTGAAATTGCTTATCAAAATTCACTTGCTTATGCAAAAGAAAGAAAGCAAGGCAAAACAAATAATTCAAAATCTACTAATGGAGCAGATTTTATTATTGAACATGCAGATATTAGAAGATCTTTACTTAATATGAAGTCAATCATTGAAGGTGAAAGAGCTTTATGTTTTTGGTTATCACAACAAACTGAGGTGAGTCTTTAT
>NZ_JBNAIL010000031.1:0-4851 GCF_052048195.1 Candidatus Pelagibacter sp. HIMB123
TATATACATGATTAGTGCATAAGCACCAGTTGGTAATGCATATAAAATATCCGTACCAAATATTTGTGTAGAGACAAATAATGCTAATGTTCCATTTTGCAGTCCACATTCTAAAGCAATACACTTCATTTGTTTTACACCTGAAGCAAAAGCTTTTGCAACGTAATATGCAATGACCATCATTGAAATATTTAAGATTAAAGCAATTAAACCTGCTTGTTTTATAAAGCTTAGAATATTTTCTCTTTCTTCATAAAACGCTGCTACGAAAAAAACAGCAAATAAAATTATGTTAAGTTTATTAAATATTTCAACTTTAGAAGATATGAAATTTTCAGCAAATTTTCTAATAATCATTCCTAACATTACAGGTACTGTTACCACTAAAAACATTTTTAGTGCTATTCCAGTCATTGAAATATTTTGAGAAACTTCTGTTATCCCTAACATGTCTGCAGAAGTAAATATAATTAAAGGAACTGTAATTATGCTTAATAAACTAATAACAGCTGTTAAAGATATTGATAATGCAACATCACCATCAGCAAATTTGGTCATTACATTAGACGTTACTCCTCCTGGTGCAGCAGCTATAATCATAACCCCTATTGCTATTTCAGGTGGTGTTTTTAAAATTAAAATTAATATATATGCTACAATTGGAAGAATTATTAATTGAGAAATAAAACCAACAATAAAATCTTTTGGTGTTTTGAATACTCTTCCAAAATCTTCTAGTTTTAATCCTAGGCCCAAGCCTAACATTATTAAGGCCAAAATAATTGGCGCAATTTTAGTTACAATTTCCAAAGTCTCCCCCGCTCAAGACTAATTATATAAACTTGTTAAATTTATATAAAGAATTTTTTTTTATATACATGTTAAGTTTTTTCACTTATTTGTAGAAAAAAATGCTTTCAAACAAAGAAATTGTCTGTCCAAATAACTTATTAGATTTAGCTCATAAAAAAAAAGGAGTTAAAGTTGCAGTCGTAAATGCTGGCAAACCTTTACCTATGTTATCAGTGCAAGACGCGGTTAATGAAAATTTAATTGAGCCCATATTTATTGGTCATGAAGTAGAAATTCAAAAATGTGCTGAAGATATTAAATGGGATATTTCAAAATACGAGCTTATCCATGAACCTGTAGAAAATGATACTGCTAAAATTGCAGCTAAATTAGCAAGTGAAGGTAAGGTGCAAATAATCGTTAAAGGCCATATTCATACAGATGTTTTGATGAAAGAAGTGCTTAAACGTGAATATAATTTGCTAGGAAAAACAAGATTAAGTCATATCTGGCATATGACTATCGGTAAAGATGATAAGCCATTAATTATTACTGATGGAGCATTAAATGTTTTACCAAATGTTAAAACAAAAATGCATATTCTTAAGAATGTCGTTAATTTTTCAAATAGAATAGGAATAGAAAGACCAAAAGTATCCGTATTATCTGCAACTGAAGAGGTTTTAGAAAGTGTCCCAAGTTCTATTGAGGCTGCAGAAATAACAAAATTAGCCAAAGAAGAAAATTTAAGTGCTGACGTTTTTGGTCCTCTAGCGTTCGATAATAGTATTTCAAAAAAATCTGCTGCAATTAAAGGAATTAAAAATTTGGTTGCTGGTGAGGCAGATGTGCTGTTAGTACCAAGTGTAGAAACTGGAAATGCTTTGGTGAAAATGCTTATCTATTTTAGTGGAGCATGTGCCGCAGGAGTTGTTGTTGGTGGAAAAGTGCCAGTCGTCATAACAAGTAGATCTGATGAAGCTCAAGCACGATTAGCTTCTATTGCAGCTGCAGTTGTTGCATTGGACTAAATGATTCATTGAATTTCAAAAGAAATTCATTTAAATAAACTGAAATTTAAAGGAGAGAAATGGCAATTACATACTTAAAAAAATCACCAAAAACATCATCAACTGATGACACAAAAACAAGAGAAATAGTAGAAAATATTCTAAAAGATATTGAGACTAGTAAAGAAGAAGGTTGTAAGGAGCTTTCAAAAAAATTTGATAAATATGAAGGTGATGTAATTGTTTCAAAAGAAAAAATTGAAGAAATAAAAAAAAATTTAGATCAAAAAACTAAAGATGATATTCAGTTCTCTCACGAAAGAGTTAGAAAATTTGCTGAAGCACAATTAAAAAATTATGGCCAAGACTTTGAAGTTGAATTATCTGATGGTTTATTTGCTGGACAAAAACTTATTCCAGTAAATACAGCAGGCTGTTATGTTCCTGCAGGAAGATACGCTCATATAGCTTCAGCTGTAATGAGTGTAACAACAGCAAAAGTTGCTGGTGTAAAAAATATTTTAGTTTGCAGTTCACCAAAACCTGGAGTTGGAGTACATCCATCAATCGTTTATACAGCTGACTTATGTGGTGCTGACGTAATAATGAATTTAGGTGGTGTACAAGCTATTGCAGCAATGACCAATGGCTTATTTGGAAATGCGCCTGCAGATATTTTGGTTGGTCCTGGTAACCAATTTGTTGCTGAAGCAAAAAGAATTTTATTTGGAAAAGTTGGTATAGATTTATTTGCTGGACCAACAGAAATTGCAGTCATAGCAGATGAAACTGCTGATCCTGAAATGGTAGCTTATGATTTGGTTGGACAAGCAGAACACGGTTATAATTCTCCAGCTTGGCTGTTTACTAAAAGTAAAAAAGTTGCAGACTATGTTATGCAAAGAGTTCCAGAATTAATTGCAGATTTACCAGATCTACCAAGAGAAAATTCAGGTGCTGCATGGAGAGATTATGGTGAAGTAATTCTTTGTGATACTGACGAAGAGATCGCTAAAGTTAGTGACGAATACGCCCCAGAACATTTAGAAGTCCAAACTAAAAATTTACAATGGTACCATGACAGATTAAAAAATTATGGATCTTTATTCATTGGTGAAGAAACAACTGTTGCTTATGGTGATAAATGTTCAGGAACAAACCATATTTTGCCAACAAAAGGTGCAGGTAGATACACTGGTGGTTTGTTTGTTGGTAAATTTATTAAAACATTAAGTTTCCAAAGAATGAGTAAGGCTGCAACAAAAGAAGTTGGTGCTGCTTGTGCAAGAATTTCTAGATACGAAGGAATGGAAGCGCATGCAAGAACTGGTGACGTGAGATTAAGAAAATATGGATTTTCAAATTAATTTTAACCAATCCAACTTATATCTCCTATAGTCTCACCAATTGAATTAGCTATAGGTTTATTTAAAAATAATTCTAATTTGGTTTTATCAATTATATTTAATTCTGAAATCATTCCAGCTATCGCTGTAGATGATGCTCTTGCATTTCCATCTAAAATTTTAGCTACAACTGATATTTTTTGATCAGGGATAATTGCTACAAAAACCCCCTCTGCTCCATTTTTGAAGAAAACTTTTTTTTCCAAAAGTTTTGTTAGTTTTGAATTTTCACTTTCTTTTCCACCAGCATAATCAGGTTGATTTACACAAGAATTATAAATTTTGCTGGCAACTTCACCCAAATTATCATGTTTTTTGAAATCAGAAAAATTAGCCATTAAGTATCCAAACTTGTTCAAAGGCATCAATGGATTAGGGAGTGTACATCCATCAACACCTATTTGATCTAATTTAGTTTCACTTAAATTTTCTATTAAATTAAATAACTCTTTTTGAATTAAATGATCTTTAGAATTATATTTTTCAATATCCAAACCTCTTTCAATCGCTACAGCGAGATGTGCACAGTGTTTACCTGAACAATTATGAAAAATTTTTCTTTTTTGTTTATATTTACCATAAGCTTTGAATTTATTATCTAACATCCATGGCCAATCTTCCCCACAAGCAAGTTTGCTTTCATTAATATCTAATTTTTTTAACCAATCTTGGATTAATTCTTGATGTATGTCTTCTGCAAAATGTGAAGATGTAGAAAAAGCAATCTGTTTTTCTGAAAGATTTTCTTTTTCAATATGTCCATCTTTAAATAAATTTAATGACTGTATTGGTTTTAAAGAAGATCTTGGATAAATAAGTTGTGAGCTATCAGCCCACTCTTTTAAAATTTTTCCATCAGAATTAACTATAGCACCAATACCATAATGTTCACTCTCAATTGAACCGCTTCTGGTAACAGTTACTAATTTTTTTAACATTTTAATTTATTAACATTTTTGTTAATATTATATAAGAGGAGAATAAATCATGGCAACTTACGAGTGTTCAAAATGCGGAATGTCAGTCAATGCAACATGTGGAAAATGTGATAAGCCTTTAGTAGACGACATGCTTAAACTAGATGATGGTAACGAAGTACAAATATCTAAATGTCCAGATAATCATGGTAAAATAAAATCACCACTATGTTGTGGACAAGATATGAGTTGTAAACTTTAATTAATTTAATTTTAAATCTAAATACAGGGCAGCGGACCAAGAAAAATTATTTGCACCCATTGGTTTACCATTCTTGCAACTGTAATATTCATGAAATCCTTTTTTCTCTACCAATCTAATTGTACTTTGTTTAATTTTTTTTGAGTATTTTTCATCCTTATTAATGAGACCCTTGCATATAAACCAATTACAATTAACCCACACAGGACCTCTCCAATATCGTTTTTCCTCAAAGCTTCTATGAGTAGGTTTTATTGAAGAAAAGAAGTATTTTTCTTTAACGTTATGTTTTTTTAAATTTTTAATCAAAACATTATTTATTTTATGATTTTTTATATCAGCAAATAATACTAAGTAATTTGTTATTGATGGGACTAATATTTTTTTTTTATTTCTTAAATCAAATGAAAAAAAAGCACCCTTTTTTTTGTCAAAAAATCTTAAAATGTTTCTTTCAGTAAGTT
>NZ_JBNAIL010000032.1:0-4712 GCF_052048195.1 Candidatus Pelagibacter sp. HIMB123
TAGTTTGTCTGTCAGGAAATAATTTAACTCCAATTACAAAAATAAAAATCGCCCATATTAGCCAGGTAACTATTGCAGTTAGTCCAGACATTGCAATAGCTGTTTTAATAATGGTATTAGCTGCTACTGCGCCAGCTATACCATCTAGGATCATTATAATACCAGCAAAGTATATTGATGCTTCTCCAAAATTTTTATTATCCGAATAAAGAGTTTTGTCTAATTTAATTGACTTAAAAATTATATTTAAAAATTCAGCAAACATTAATTTTTTTTATTTTTATTTTTTTGAGCCTTATAAGAAACAATTAATGGAAATATTATTAAAGCAATAGCAATGATAATGCAAACTGCTATTAGAAAACTTTTAGTCATTAGAATTGAAAAGGGGAGCTGAAATTAGCTCCCCCTTAGTAAATTTTAGCCTTTTACAACTTCTCTCGTATTTGCGTTGAAAGACTCTTTGAATGGAATATCCACCACTACAGCATTTACAGGTGTTCCTGGAGTTTCTGAATATTGTTCTGGTAGATGAACTTTATATTTAGTTCCTACTTTTCCTTTTGGAAAACCATTTGCATTCAACGTTCCATCGAAAGGAACATATCCCATTGCAATGTTTGTTTTCTTTTCAGGGTGCCACCATGGTGATGTTAAAAATCCTACTGGATCTCCACCACTTTCAGGAGAAACTAACCAAAAGTCAGGTGCATAATTATCAATAGGTTTACCACCTAATTCCATACCAACCAGTTGAAGTTTGTAAGGTTTTTTTCCCGCTTTTAATTCCTCTTTCATCTTTTCTAGTGCAGCCTTACCGACATAATCAGCAGTTTTGTTCCATTCTCCTTTTCCAGACAAAGAAACTTGATAACCTAAATTACATTGGAACGGATTGTGTTGTTGATCCATGTCTTGTCCCCATGAAAGTATACCCGCTTGAATTCTTCTGTGGTGAGCAGGAGCAATAACCATTAAGCTGTGTTTTTTTCCAGCCGCAAGCACAGCATTCCACATATCTTCAGCGTACAAAGTAGAATTTCTTAGATAAATTTCATAACCAGCCTCTCCTGAGAAACCAGATTGTGAAATTACAACATCTCTTCCTCCAACCTTAGCTTCTGCTAAGCCGTAGAAAGGCATATTATCAAAATCAACTTGATCGCCACATAGATCTTTCATCAATGCTTTTGATTTAGGTCCTTGTATTTGAACTGGACTGACATCAATTTCTTCAATAGTACAATTAAACCTTCCATCAGCATTAACACCTTGTAAATACATTCCAATATCAGAGTCTGATAATGAAAACCAAAACTCATCTTCTGAAATTCTTAGAAGAATTGGATCATTTAAAACTCCGCCATAAGCGTTACACAAAATCACGTATCTTGCTCTCATTGGAGAAATTTTTGTTGCATCTCTAGTGATTACATAGTCCGTAAATTTCTCTGCATCTGGACCCTTTACTCTTATTTGTCTTTCAACAGCAACGTTCCACATTGTTACGTGGTTTACTATCGCATCGTATTCAACCATAGCTCCACCATCTTCAGGTTTTACATAACCTCTTGGATGATAAATACGATTGTATACAGTTGCTCTCCAACAACCTGCCTGCATTGATAAATGCCAATAAGGTGACTTTCTTACCCTTGTTGAAATTAACATTTCAACTTTTGTTGGCCCACTTTGTCTTAAATTGTATGGTACTTCTCTATCTGATTGATCAACAGAAGTAACATGTTTTAATTTAGTATAGTCAAATTCATTAGACATAACTATTCTCCCTCAACCACTTGTTAGTTTCCTTCAAGCCGCCGAATGTATAAATGTGGAAGTTATCAGTATACGATTTAACTTTCCCAATTAAATCATTAGGGTCTTTAGGTTTCAATAAATCCAATGCCTTACTAAAATTAGATTTAAGAAAGTTTAAGGAATTTTTTGCCCCTACAATATTAGCAAATTTAATTAAGCTAGATATTTTTAAAGGCCCAGTGATTCCCACATGCACTGGTACGCTTTGCTTAGAAATAAAATCTATAATAGGCTGAGGATTTAGCAACCACTGTGTTACAATATAATCAGCGTAAGGCTTTTTATCTATCATAGCTTTTTCTAAATCTGAATCGGATATATCAGGACTCCCCTCTGGATGTCCAGCAATTCCTATTTTCATTTTTTCAAAATAACCTGTCTCCAAAAGTTGAAATGAACTATCAAATTTACCTGCCGGTTCTCTCCCTCCTCCAATAATTAAGGCCTGCTTTACGCCTCCATCTTTGCATCTAGAAACATAATCTTTAAGTTCTTTTTCATCATACATTGATCTAGCAGGAAAATGGGGTACGGGGTTAAATCCTTTTTTTACAAGTTCTACTGCTTTATCAGCAGTTTCTCTATAATCACCCCCAGGTAGCATTGTTATATAAATATCAGACAATGCTGGAACTGTATCAACATCCGTTTTAGGGCCTATTTCCAATGAAAAATTCATAGGGAAGATCTTTATTTATTTTGAAATATGAGTCTAGAAAATTCGATTGAGACTAATTTACTTTTTTAACTGACCTCTGTGCTTTTGAATTCGCTGTCCGTACTGCTGAGTTACTCTATCAAAGATAATTGCTAAGGCTACGATTGCTAAACCATTCATCATTCCAAGAGCTAAATATTGGTTAGAAATAGCTTGTAAAATAGGGACTCCTAAGCCTTTTACACCTATCATTGAAGCAATTACTACCATTGCTAAAGCCATCATAATCGTTTGGTTAATCCCAGCAAAAATAGTTGGTAGAGAAAGTGGGATTTGAACAGATCTTAATTTTTGCATTGGTGTTGCCCCAAAAGCTTCGCTGGCTTCTAAAGTTTCTTTATCAACTTCTCTAATCCCTAGATTTGTTAATCTTACAATAGGGGGGAGAGCATAAATACATACAGCAAGCAAACCAGGCACTTTACCAATACCAAGAAGCATAATGATTGGAATTAAATATACAAAGCTTGGAATAGTTTGCATCATATCTAAAACAGGTAAAATTGCTTTTTCTGCTCTTGCTGATTTTGACATTAACACTCCAATTGGAATTCCCACAACAATGCAAACTAATGTAGAAACGGAAATGATTGCAACTGTAGCCATACAATTTTTCCACATTCCAAAGTAGCCAATTACCAAGAAACAAACCACTGTACCAATTACAAGCTTAATACTTCTTGATCCAATCCAAGCTAATAAAGCAAATACACCAATTACTAAAGGCCATGGACTGTTTACTAATAATTTTTCTAACCAAATTAAAAAATGTAACAGTGGATCAAAAAAACCCTCAATCCCATCTCCATAAGCTCTTGAAAATTCTTTGAAACTAGAGTCAATTCCTTTTTTAAGCTCTCTAAGAGCCGTTCTATCCATTACAGGAATTTTATTAAAGAAGTCCATAATTTTTATTAAATCAAACCCGCCGAAGCGGGTTTGATAATATTTTTAATTAAAGTGCTTTTTTGATTTTTTTTGCAGCATCACTTGAAACCCATTTACTCCAAACGCTCTCTTGAGTTTTAAGGAATTCAATTGCAGCATCAGCACCTTCTGCTTGGTTTTCACCCATCCAAACTAACATACCGTTCATAACTGGACCTGGGTATGTTCTCTTCTTAAAGTATTCCATACCAGCACTTCCAGCTGTATTTTTGAAATTGTCAGTTACGATTGTGTAAACTTCAGATTTTGTCCATGAAGTTGCTTTAGGGTCTCCACATTCTTGTTCTGGTAAAACTATACATTTATCCCAGTTATCTTTTCCACCCCAAGCTCCCATATCTACAGCTCTCATATCATATTTACCAATGATAGCTGTTGGTGACCAATAGTAACCAAACCAGTTTTCACCTCGCTCAGCAGCTTTAGCAATTGAACCATCTAACCCTGCAGCAGAACCTGTTTCAACAATAGCCCAACCTTTTGCTTCCATGTCAAAAGCTTTGTAAAGATTTCTATTACTTAGCTCACAGTTCCAACCTGGAGGACAAATATGAAAACCACCTTTTGATGGATCTTCTGGATGAGGAAACAGATCTGGTCTTGCTAAAATTGCTTCAGCAGTTGTTAGCTCTGGATGTTTTTTAAGTGTGTGAGGTAATACCCACCATCCTTCACCCAAACCAGTAATCGGCGCTTTATTAAGTGAGTGCATTTTTCCTTCGTCAACAGCTTTATTTAAAGCGATGATAGCAGCGTTAGCCCAAAATTCTGGAGCAACATCTGGCTCACCTTTTTCTTGCATAGATGTAAAAGTAGGCATTGTAGCACCAGGTACTAATTCTACTGAACATCCATAACCTTCTTCTAATATGATCTTATCAACTTCAGCCATAAAGTTTGCTGAAGCCCAGTTCATATTAGCGATCGTTATATTTCCACAAGCTGCATTTGCAACACTTCCAAAAGAAGTAAGACCAAACACAACAGCTAGTGAAAGAAGTATTCTTTTAATCTTCATTATATCTCCCAACATTTGATTCATTTAAAAGTTAAATTGAACATATCGAAGCTAATAATGCAAATTTAATTCAACTAATAGTTGAAGTAAAATTGTCTTTAACTGACCTAAATTTTTGTTTAGGGTTTAAAGATGACTTTTTCTGCAAAATTTTTTTCTCTTATGTCTTTAAACTCATCACTAGAGGCACTTTCGTCTCCAACATAA
>NZ_JBNAIL010000033.1:0-7327 GCF_052048195.1 Candidatus Pelagibacter sp. HIMB123
TATTTCTGCCCGCTGTTCTAATTTCTTTAACAGCAACTCTTATAACCCGGCCTTTATTCGTAGAAATTAAAATTTCATCACCTTCAAAAACAGGAAAGGATGAGGTAATATTGCCATTTCTTGGTGAATTTACTATTCCTATAATACCTTTTCCACCTCTGTTAGTAACTCTATAATCTGTATGTGAGGTCTTTTTACCATAACCTTTCTCACTAATTGACAAAACAAATTTCTCTTTTGCTTTTAATTCAGATTTTTCATCTTTTGATTTTTTTCCATTTTTATTAATTTTATCATTATCGATAACTGATAAAGATACTATTTGATCATTAGGCGATAACTCTATACCTTTAATTCCTTTAGAAGATCTACCTTTAAAAACTCTAAGTTTCTTAGCTTCGAATCTAATGCATTTTCCAAATTTTGTACTTAAAATTACATCCTGATCATCTTTACAAATTTTAACACCTACAATTTTATCATTATTATCTAATTTCATTGCAATTTTTCCAGACGCATTAATTGATGAAAAGTCCTCTAAACTATTTTTTCTTACTTTGCCTTGAGCAGTAGCAAATATAATTTGATAATTTTTTAAATCAGTTTCATCTTCTGGCATTGGCATAATTGAGCTTATTGCTTGGTGACTCTTTAAAGGTAAAATATTAAATAAAGATTTTCCTTTTGATGATGATGAGCCCTCTGGGATTTTCCATGCTTTGATCTTGTAAACTAAACCCTCAGTAGAAAAGAAGAGTACCGAAGTATGAGTGTTTACGGATAATGTTTGAACAACAGAGTCTTGATCTCTAGTTGTTATGCCAGATTTTCCCTTACCACCTCTTTTTTGTTTTTTTACTCCATCTAAAGAACCTCTTTTTATGTATCCTTGTAATGTAACTGTAATTATTACGGATTGTTTTTGGATAGTTTCTTCAATATCGTAATTTAAAACAGCATCTATAATTTTAGTTCTTCTTGGAATAGCAAATTTCTCTTTAATATTTTTTAACTCTTCACTGATTACTTTTAAAAGTTCTTTTTTTGATGAAATAATCTTTTTATATTTAGTGATTAGTTCAGCTAGTTTTTTAATTTCAACTTCGATTTCATTTATCCCTAATGCAGTTAATTTTTGAAGTCTTAATTCTAAAATAGCCAAAACTTGTGGTTCAGATAAAGAATAAAGGTTTTTACCTTTTTTTCCCTCAACTAAAGAAATTAATTTTTGAGATTTGTTTATTTTCCATTTAGTTTTTAAAATTGATACTTTAGCATCATCGGGTGTTTTAGATGATCGAATAATTTTTATTATTTTATCTAAATTTTCAACTGAAACAGATAATCCTATTAATATATGAGCACGTTCCTCAGCTTTTTGAAGATCAAATTTAGTTTTTTTAATTACAACATCTTCTCTAAAAGTTAAAAAATTAGATAAAAAATCTTTAAGTGTGCAAGTTTGTGGTTTTCCCTCAACAATCGCTAAAGTATTAAAACCAAATGAACTCTCTATTTGAGTATTTTTATATAATTGTCTCTTTATAGTTTCTGGTTCTACACCATTTCTTAAATCTATTGATACCCTAATACCTTCTCTGTTAGACTCGTCTCTAATATCTCTTATTCCTTCAATCTTTTTTTCTCTTACTAATTGAGCAATCCTTTCGTTTAAAACAGATTTGTTTACTTGATACGGTATAGAAGTTATTACAAGTCTTTCACGTCCGTTTTTTTGTTGCTCAATTGAAATTTCACCCCTAATCTTAAAGGACCCTCTACCATTGTTATATCCTTGTTTAATTATATCTTTACCTATAATTACACCACCTGTTGGAAAATCTGGACCGGGTATATGTTTCATTAATTCTTTAATTTTAATATCTTTGTTATCTATTAAGGCTAAGGTGCCATCTATAATTTCACCTAAATTATGTGGTGGTATACTTGTTGCCATACCAACAGCGATACCGCCAGCTCCATTTACTAATAAATTTGGAAACTGTGCTGGTAAAACGCTAGGTTCTTTCTCAGTTTCATCATAATTGCTTTTAAAAGTAATTGTATTTTTTTCAATGTCATCAATTAAATATTGAGAAACTTTTGACAAGCGAGTTTCCGTATATCTCATTGCGGCAGCTGGATCACCATCAATAGAACCAAAATTTCCTTGGCCTTGAATTAACGGTAAACTCATGGAGAAATCCTGTACCATTCTTACTAAAGCATCATAAACAGATTGATCACCATGCGGGTGATATTTACCAATAACATCTCCGACTATTCTTGCAGATTTTCTAAATTGTTTAGACCAATCATATCCGCCTTTGTACATTGCGTATAAAATTCTTCTATGAACTGGTTTTAATCCATCTCTAACATCAGGAAGAGCACGACTTACAATTACGCTCATTGCATAAGAAAGATATGATGAGCTCATCTCATCATGCATTGAGATTAATTTTATATTTTTATCTTTAAACTCTTCGGTATTTTTCATAGAAGTTAAAATGGAATTTCATCATCCATATCTGACACTTGTGAAGAATCCTCAATATTATTTTGTTGAGTTGTGTCATTTTGAATTCCGCCACTAGAATTTCCTCCTCCCAACATTGTCAGTGAAGAATTATATCCTTGTATAACTATTTCAGTTGAGTATTTGTCTTGTCCCGATTGTTCATCTTTCCATTTTCTTGTCGTAAGTTGTCCCTCAACATAAACTTGAGCACCTTTTTTTAAATATTGTTGAACAACATTTACTAAACCTTCGTTAAATACAACTACACGGTGCCACTCCGTTTTCTCTTTTCTTTCACCTGTGTTTTTGTCTTTCCAAGATTGACTTGTTGCAAGGCTTAATCTGGCAACACTTTTGCCATTTACCATTTGCTTAATTTCAGGATCTGCGCCCAAACGACCAATTAATAATACTTTATTTAAACTTCCAGCCATAATATTTAATATTTGTTAAATTAGTTAATTAAAATTATATCACAATTCTTCTGAATATTAATTTTATTAACTCAAAGCAACTAAAATTATGATGAAAAAGATAGTTATTAAGGGCGCTAAAGAACATAATTTGAAGAATGTTACAGTAGAGATTCCAAAAGACAAATTTGTGGTCATAACAGGTCTATCAGGATCAGGAAAATCATCTTTAGCTTTTGATACTATCTACGCAGAAGGTCAAAGAAGGTATGTAGAGAGTTTATCTGCCTACGCACGTCAATTTTTAGATAAAATGAAAAAACCAAATGTTGATTTAATTGAAGGATTAAGTCCAGCTATTGCAATAGAACAAAAAAATACATCAAAAAATCCAAGGTCTACTGTTGCAACTGTAACAGAGATTTATGATTACATGAGGGTATTATACGCTAGAGCTGGCATCCCCTACTCACCATTTACAGGTAAACCAATAACATCTCAAACAATTACACAAATAGTAGATCTAGTTAAAAAATTACCAAAAAAATCAACAATATATATCTATGCTCCAGTGGTGAGAGGTCGTAAAGGTGAATATAAAAAAGATATTTTAAGCTACAAAAGAAGAGGTTTTAGAAAAATTAAAATTGATAATGTTTTATACGATATTGAAAAATCACCTAATCTAGATAAAAAACTTAAACATGATATTTCAGTCTTAGTCGATAGAATAGTTTTAAATTCAAAACTTGGCAACAGGTTAGCTGAAAGTATTGAAACAGCTGTAAATTTAGCTAACGGTTTAGTATTTGTTGAATATGAAGATGAGACGCTTCCTCAAAAATTTAGAAAAATTGAAAAATTAATTTACTCTACCAAATTTGCTTGCCCTGAGAGTGGCTTTACAATTGAGGAAATTGAACCAAGACTTTTTTCATTTAACAGCCCCTATGGAGCTTGTGAAGAGTGTGAAGGAATCGGAATGAAATTAAATGTTGATCCAAATTTAGTTGTTCCTGATGAAAGAAAAAGTTTAGCAGATGGAGCAATTGAACCATGGTCAAAATCAACCACATTATATTACGCTCAAACTTTAGCATCATTAGCAAAACATTATGGTTTTTCTTTAGATGAAAAATGGAAAAAATTACCCAAAAAAATTAAAGATATTATTCTTTATGGTTCAGATGAAGATGAGATTAAATTTAATTATGATGATGGTTATGAGAAATATTCTTATAAAAAAACTTTTGAAGGTGTAATTAATAATCTTGAAAGAAGATTTTTAGAGTCTGACAGTGAATGGAAAAGAGAAGCCATTGCTGAATATCAATCCGATACTGCATGTGAAGCATGTAATGGTGATAGATTAAAAGAAGAGGCATTATGTGTTAAAATCAATGATCTAAATATTAGTGAGGTAACAAAAAAATCTATTTTAGATGCAGCAGAATGGTTTAAAAATTTAGAAAATAATCTTGATAAAAGACAATTTAAAATAGCAGAACATGTATTAAAAGAAATTAATGAAAGATTAAATTTTCTACTTAATGTTGGATTAGATTATCTAACACTATCAAGAGAATCTGGGACATTATCAGGAGGTGAAGCTCAAAGAATAAGATTAGCTTCTCAAATTGGATCCGGGTTAACTGGTGTTTTATATGTTTTGGATGAACCTTCAATTGGATTACACCAAAAAGATAACGTTAAACTGATTAATGCGCTAAAAAGGTTAAGAGATCTTGGTAATACAGTTATTGTTGTAGAGCATGATACCGAGACGATGGAAAATGCAGATCATATTATTGATCTTGGCCCTGAAGCTGGGAGCAATGGTGGTGAGATAACAGCGCAAGGATCATATGAAGAAATTAAAAAAGATAAAAATAGTATTACTGGGCAGTATCTTGCAAATAAAAAAACAATCGAAATTCCAAAATCACGACGTTTAGCTAAAAATGGAAGGTTTGTTGAAATCAATGGTGCAAGTGGAAATAATTTAAATAATGTTAATCTTAAAATTCCAACTGGAACCTTTACCTGTGTTACTGGTGTCTCGGGTAGTGGTAAATCTACTCTAATATTACAAACTCTATTTCACGCCTTAAATTTAACTTTAAATAATAAAGCACGAAAAACACCAAAATCATTTAAAGGTTATAAGGGTGTAGAATTAATTGATAAAATAATTGATATTGACCAATCTCCTATTGGCAGAACCCCTAGATCAAATCCAGCAACATATACAGGAGCCTTTGGACCTATTAGAGATTGGTTTACAAGCCTACCAGAATCAAAAACAAGAGGATATAAACCAGGAAGATTTTCTTTTAATGTTAAAGGAGGTAGATGTGAGGCTTGTGAAGGTGATGGTGTAATCACATATGAAATGCATTTCTTACCCGATGTTTATATACAGTGCGATGAATGCAAGGGTACCAGGTACAATAGAGAAACTTTAGAAATTAAATTTAAAGGAAAAAGTATTGCTGATGTTTTGGATATGTCAGTTGATGAAGGATGTGAGTATTTTGAGAATATATCTAATATAAAAACAAAACTATTAACTCTTAAAAAAGTTGGATTGGGTTATATAAAAATAGGTCAGCAAGCAACTACGTTATCTGGAGGTGAAGCTCAACGAATTAAGCTCGCAAAGGAACTTTCAAAAAGATCGACAGGAAGAACAATGTATATATTGGATGAACCAACTACAGGTTTACATCAACATGATATTAAAAAACTTTTAGAAATACTTCATACATTTGTAAAACTTGGGAATACAGTAGTTGTCATTGAACATAATCTTGATGTTATTAAAACAGCCGACTACATTGTAGATATGGGACCTGAAGGTGGTGTAAAGGGTGGTAATATTGTCGCCGAAGGAAAACCTGAAGAAGTATGTAAAGTTAAGGAAAGTTATACTGGTCAATTTTTAAAACCTCTTTTAGCTTAAATTTAAAAACTTAAAAATATTCAAAAATTAGTGTATAGTTATTAAGAATCATGAGCAATTTATTGTCATCATTATCAAAAACAGTCCACGCATCACTTGCGTTAGCAATTATTTTGTTTTTAGGATTATTTTATTTAAACGACGGAATTGCTTTTGATACGCTATTCTGGAGCTGGTTATTTAGATACATACATGTAATTGTTGCAATTATGTGGATTGGTTTACTTTGGTATTTCAATTTTGTTCAAATTCCAAATATGGGGAAAATTCCAGATGAACAAAAACCAGCTATTGGTAAAGTAATAGCACCAGCTGCATTATTTTACTTTAGGTGGGCTGCTGCATTAACTGTTCTTTCAGGTTTAATTCTTGCTCTTCTTAATGGATATCTTCATGATGCAATGACTTTAAGTATTGGCTCAGGTGTTCCAAAACATACTGCAATTGGAATTGGAATGTGGTTAGGAATTATAATGGCATTTAATGTGTGGTTCGTAATTTGGCCAAATCAAAAAAGGGCTTTAGGAATAGTTGAGAGTGATCCAGATACAAAAGCTAAATCAGCTAAAACTGCAATGCTATTCTCAAGAACAAATACTTTATTATCTTTACCTATGCTACTTTCAATGGTAGCTGCACAAAATATATTTTAATTTATTTTTGATCGTCTTCTCTAAGAACAGTTTTTTGAGAAACTCTTAGTCTAACTAAAACAGTGTTGGCAATATAAATAGAAGAATAAGTTCCAAAAACAACACCAAGTATCATTGCTAATGAAAATCCTTTTAATATTTCTCCACCAAAAAAATAAATTGCTAATAAAGCTAGTAAAGTAGTTGCAGAAGTTATTATAGTTCTTGATAACGTTTCATTAATTGAAATATTTGTTAATTCAAAAATTTTTATATCTGAATATTTTCTTAAATTTTCACGCACACGGTCAAAAATAACCACAGTGTCATTCATTGAATATCCAACTATTGTTAACACAGCTGCAATTATTGATAAGTTTATTTCTAAACTAAATAGTGAAAAAACTCCTAAAGTGACAATAACATCATGAAACAAAGCTAGAATAGCACCCAAACTAAATTGCCATTCAAATCTTATCCAAATATAAATTAACATTAATGCTAAAGACAAAGATATTGCTATAACCCCTGATTTTAATAATTCAGCGCTTACCTTTGGCCCAACATTCTCTACCCTTCTAAAATCATAGTTATTTCCAAAAGATTTATCTAAATTAGTCTTAATTTCTTCAATAATATTTTTTTTATTATCTTTATTTTCAAATTTTACTAAAAAATCTGTATCATTGCCAAATTTCTTCACTGAGACATCTCCTAAATCCATTTGATTAAATCTATCTCTTAATGAACTTACATTGATTTTAGAATCTGAAGCTCTTAATTCAATTAAAGTACCAAA
>NZ_JBNAIL010000034.1:0-10527 GCF_052048195.1 Candidatus Pelagibacter sp. HIMB123
AATTTTATTGAAAAAATAGATCCCACAATTACCAAAACAAGCAGTATAGCCCATTTAGTTCTTACACTTGCAGCAATCCCAATTGTAATAAGTGCAAAATACATAATCAACTCAAGTGGACTTTTTACTGGATTTCTGAATCTTACAATTGACATTGCACCTATCATACCTAATGAAAGCGCTATATTTCCTGTAATTGTTTTTGTGATTACGTATGTTATAACAGGTAAAATAACAAAACCCATAGTTTGTTGATAAGTTTTTGCCCAAGCTTGACCTGTAAGTGTTAATGAAAACCTCATAATTATCCCACTGATAATTAAAAGAGCAATTGCCTCAGCAACATCAATCGAACCTTGTTGTGAAAAATTTAAAAAATCCATATAAAATATATTAACACTTTAATATAATATAAAAATCAAATACTAATTAAACTCCTTATAAATCTAATTGGACAAATAGTTTCAATCATATATAAGACCTTATAATTTGTGGGGCGATGGCGGAATTGGTAGACGCGTTGGTCTTAGGAACCAATATGGCAACATGTGAAGGTTCGAGTCCTTTTCGCCCTACCATTAAGATATTATGAAAATTACAGTAGAAAATAAAAAAGGTTTAAATAAAGATCTTAAAATTTTTATCGATAAAGAGACAATGAACTCTTATATGGATGAAAAATATGAAGAGATCAAAGGTAGTGTAAATCTTAAAGGATTTAGACCAGGTAAAGTTCCAAAAGAAATTTTAAAAAGACAATTTGGTAAAGCAGTTTTCGGAGAAGTCTTAGATAAAGTTTTAAAAGACACATCAACTAAAGCACTACAAGAAAAAAAGATTAAACCAGCTGGTCAACCAAAACTTGACTTAAAGACATACGGTGAAGGAAAAGATTTAGAATATGTTTTGTCAGTTACAGAGTTACCAAAAGTAGAAATTAAATCTTTAGAAAATATTAAATTTGATAAATACAACGTAAAAATTGATGAAAGTGAAACAGAAAAAAGAATAAAAGAAATAGCTAAAAACCAACCAAATTTTAAAGAAGTAAGCGCTGATACAAAAGCCAAAAAAGGTGATTTAGTATCTTTAGATTACAAAGCAACTGTTGATGGTATGGATTTTAAAGGAAGTGAGGGAAAGAATACTCAGCTAACTTTGGGCAAAGATTTATTCTTAAAAGGTTTCGACGATCAATTAATTGGAGTCAAAAAAGGTGATGAAAAAATTGTAGAGGCAACTTTACCAGAAAATTTCCCTGAAAAAGAATTAGTAAATAAAAAAGCTAAATTTAGTTGTAAAATTTTAAGCGTTAAACAATCAGAAGAAGTAAAAATTGATGATAATTTTGCAAAAAATTTAGGAGCAAAAGATTTAAAAGATTTAAAAACATTAATTTCAAAACAAATTAATGACGAATACAAAAATTCTTTAGATCAATTATCTAAAAATCAAATTTTGAGAGAAATTGAGAAAATTAAAGTAGAAGAGGTGCCAGAAAATTTAATTGAAGAAGAGGTAAAAATTCTTTCCCAAGGTATGTCGGAGGAAGAAGCTAAGAAAAATAAAAAGGACTTTGAAAAAAAAGCAAAAACAAGAATTAAAACTGGATTAATTTTAAATGAGTTTGGTGAGAAAAATCAAATTAAAGTAACAGAACAAGAAGTTCAGGCTGAAGTACAAAAACAACTAAGAATGATGCCTGGACAAGAAAAAATGGTTATGGATTTTTATCAAAAAAATCCTTCTGCATTAGCTAGTTTAAGAGGAACCGTATATGAAGAAAAAATTTTAAATTTAATTAAAGAAAAAGGCAAACCAAATAAGAAAGAAATTTCAAAAGAGGAAGCTGAAAAGATTTTAAAAGAAGCTCATAAGCACGATCACGATCATGACCATAGCCATGTAGAAGAAAAAAAATTCACTAAGAAAAAAACAGTCACAACATCTGCGAAAGAAAAAAAACCTGCAACTAAAAAGGCAAAATCAAAGCCTGTAGCGAAAAAAACAAAAAAAGTTAGCAAAAAGTAATCTCAAGTTGTATAAGTAGAACGAATCAACTTATGACAACAAAATTATCAGAACATATGAGTAATCTTGTACCAATGGTTGTTGAACAATCGAGCAAAGGTGAAAGAGCTTATGATATTTATTCAAGACTACTTAAAGAAAGAATTATTTTTTTAACAGGTCAAATTAATGATAATGTTGCATCACTAGTTACAGCGCAATTATTATTTTTAGAAGCTGAAGATCCAAAAAAAGAAATTTATTTATACATCAATAGCCCAGGGGGTTTAGTAACAGCTGGACTTGGTATTTATGATACAATGCAATATGTGAAACCTGACATTTCTACTTTATGTATTGGCCAAGCAGCTTCAATGGGTTCTTTTTTGCTTGCTGCAGGAACTAGAGGAAAAAGATTTTCATTACCAAATTCAAGAATAATGGTTCATCAACCATCTGCAGGTTTCCAAGGTCAGGCAACTGATATCGAAATTCATGCTAATGAAGTTTTGTCTTTAAAAAAAAGGCTTAATGAAATTTATTCAAAGCATACTGGAAAAAGTGTTGAAGAAATAAAATCTGCTCTTGAAAGAGATAATTTTATGACTGCAGATGTCGCACAATCTTTTGGTCTTATTGACGAAGTAGTAGAAAAAAGATCTTAATACACAATATATTGAGTCATCACTAATCGAAACTTGATTAGTATGAGTCTTCTATAATAAAGTAATTAGATTGATTCGTTATAAAAATTAAAATGACAACAAATAATAAAAATATTCTTTACTGCTCTTTCTGTGGCAAAAGCCAACATGAAGTAAGAAAGTTGATTGCTGGTCCAACTGTTTTCATCTGCGATGAATGTGTTGAATTATGTATGGACATTATAAAAGAAGAGAGCAAAGATACTTTTGTAAAACATCAAGATGGCCTTCCTTCTCCAAAAGAAATTTGTTCAGTATTAGATGATTATGTAATTGGTCAAGCTCACGCTAAAAAAGTATTATCGGTTGCAGTTCACAATCATTACAAAAGATTAAACTATGAAAGTAAAACGAGTAAAAATGTTGAGCTATCAAAATCTAATATACTTTTAGTGGGTCCTACAGGTTGTGGGAAAACATTACTTGCACAAACTCTTGCTAGAATTCTGGACGTTCCATTTACAATGGCTGATGCAACCACTTTAACAGAAGCTGGTTATGTTGGAGAAGATGTAGAAAATATTATTTTAAAATTACTACAAGCATCTGACTATAATGTTGAAAAAGCTCAGCGAGGAATAGTTTATATTGATGAAGTTGATAAAATAAGTAGAAAATCTGAAAACCCATCAATTACAAGAGATGTTTCTGGTGAAGGTGTTCAGCAAGCGCTACTTAAAATAATGGAAGGAACAGTTGCAAGTGTACCTCCTCAGGGTGGTAGAAAACACCCTCAACAAGAATTTTTACAAGTAGACACTACTAACATTTTGTTTATTTGCGGTGGTGCGTTTGCAGGACTTGATAAAATAATTTCACAAAGAGACAAAGGTACTTCAATTGGTTTTGGTGCAGATGTAAAAAATACACAAGATAAGAAAACTGGTGAATGGATGAAAGGTTTGGAGCCTGAGGATTTATTGAAATTTGGACTGATTCCAGAATTTATTGGAAGACTTCCAATGATAGCAACACTTGAAGATTTAGATGAAAAATCTTTAATAAAAATATTACAAGAACCAAAAAATTCTTTAACAAAACAATATCAAGAATTGTTTAAATTGGATGGTGCTAAACTAACATTTAAAGAAAATGCTTTGAAAGAAATAGCGCAAAAAGCAATTAGCAAAAAAACTGGAGCAAGAGGCTTGAGATCAATTCTAGAAAATATTTTGTTGAAAACAATGTACGATCTTCCAAGTCAAGATAATATTGAAGAAGTTATCGTTGACGCAGGCGCAGCAAAAGGTCAGTCGCAACCAATTTTAGTTCATGCCAAAGGTGACAATAAATCTAAGTCTAATAAGACTACAGCGGCTTAATATCGTTAATAAGTAATAAATACCTATTGCATTATAAAATATAATATCCATATTATTCATATGGACGTCAAAATTTCATTGCCCTTACTTCCTTTGAGAGACATTGTGGTCTTTCCAAGTATGGTAATACCTTTATTTGTAGGAAGAGATAAGTCTATTTCAGCACTTAATGAAGTGATGAAAAAAGATAAGAAAATTATTTTAGTTACTCAAAAAAATTCAGAAATTGATGATCCTAAGAAAACAGATGTATTTATGTATGGTTGTGAAGGGAGTATTTTACAACTATTAAAACTTCCTGACGGGACTGTTAAAGTTTTAGTTGAAGGTATTAAAAGAGTAAAAATTTTAGACTTTAAGGATAATGAAAAGTTTATAACATGTGATTACACACACTATAACGATGTTTCACCTAAAGATGAGGATTTAATTCCTTTAGCAGCTACTGCATTAAGAAGATTAGAAAAATTAACCTCGATAAATAAAAAAATTTCTAGTGAAACAATTAATACAATTAAGCAATTAAAAGACCCTTCTCAGATTGCTGACAATATTGCATCTCATATAACTGCTACAATTTCCGAAAAACAACAAATTTTTGAAACTGTAGATGTAAAGAAAAGATTAAATGCCATTATTAAAATAATGGAAAATGAGACGAGTATTATTGGTGTCGAAAAAAGAATAAGAGGTAGAGTTAAAACTCAAATGGAAAAAACTCAAAGAGAGTATTATTTAAATGAACAATTAAAAGCTATTCAAAAAGAACTTGGCGAAATTGAAGACGGCAAAGACGAAACAACCAGTCTAAATAAAGCAATCACAAAAGCCAAGATGCCAAAAGAGGTAGAGAAGAAATGTTTACAAGAATTAAAAAAATTAAAAAATATGAGTCCAATGTCTGCAGAGGCAACAGTCGTGAGAAACTATTTAGATTGGATGACAGAACTTCCTTGGCATAAAAAAAGTGAAGTAGATATTGACCTAAAGAAAGCTCTAGATATTCTTGATAAAGACCACTTTGGATTAGAAAAAGTTAAAGAGAGAATAATAGAATTTTTGGCCGTTCAAAAAAGAATGGAAAAAATTAAAGGTCCAATTTTATGTTTAGTTGGACCTCCAGGTGTTGGAAAAACTTCATTAGGAAAATCAATTGCAAAAGCTACAAATAGAGAATTTGTTAGGATGTCTGTAGGTGGTATGAGAGATGAGGCAGAAATACGTGGTCACAGAAGAACTTATATTGGATCTTTGCCAGGAAAAATTATTCAGATGATGAAAAAAGCTGGAACAAAAAATCCGTTAATTTTATTAGATGAAATTGATAAAATTGGAAATGATTATAGAGGAGATCCATCTTCAGCATTATTAGAAGCTTTAGATCCTGAACAGAACACAACATTCAATGATCATTATTTAGAAGTTGATTATGATTTATCTGATGTGATGTTTGTAACCACAGCTAATACTTTAAATATTTTACCTCCTTTATTAGATAGAATGGAAGTAATTAGATTAGCAGGTTACACCGAGGATGAAAAAATAAGTATCGCTAATAAGTACTTACTACCAAAACAAATTAAAGATAATGGTGTAAAAGAAAAAGAGATGAAGCTGGATGATGACATTATAAAAGAAGTTATAAGAGGATATACAAAAGAGTCGGGTGTAAGAAATCTTGAAAGGGAAATTTCTAAACTTGCAAGAAAAGTTGTTAAAAAAATTGTTGCTGGTGAAGAAAAAGAAGTTGGAATAAATAATAAAAATTTATCTGATTTTCTAGGTGTTCCTAAGTTTAAGTTTGGAGAATTAGAAGCTGAGAATAGAGTAGGTATAGTAACTGGACTTGCTTGGACCGAGTATGGTGGTGAAATTTTAAAAATTGAGACCGTTACAATGCCAGGAAAAGGAAGAATGCAAATCACTGGTAAATTAGGTGATGTAATGCAGGAGTCGGTTAAAGCCGCAAAATCTTTTGTAAGGTCAAAATGTTTAGAATATGGAATTATTCCACCTATTTTTGAAAAGAAAGATTTTCATATTCATGTTCCTGAAGGAGCAACACCAAAAGATGGTCCATCTGCTGGTATTGGCATGGTAACATCAATTGTTTCATCTATAACAAACATTCCAGTTAGAAGAGATGTTGCTATGACTGGTGAAGTAACTTTAACTGGACAAGTGCTACCAATTGGCGGTTTGAAAGAAAAATTGTTAGCTGCCCATAGAGCTGGAATAAAGGAAGTTTTAATTCCTAAAGAAAACGAAAAAGATTTAGTAGATATGCCTAAGAAAATTATAGATGATATAAAGATCACACCTATTGAGTATGCAGATCAGGTAATAAAAATAGCTTTGACAAAAGAGCTAAAACCTACCGAGTGGGTTGAAGTTGATATTGCAAAAAAAGACGACAAATCACAAGCTAGCATTCAGTAGCGAGTATTTTTAATTATAATATCATCAAAAGTGCTATTTTCATTATATCTCTTGTAGACGCTTTTATATGCTGTTTCTAAATTTTTTGTGTAACTCTTAGTGTTAAATAGTGGCGTTTTGTCTTTATTTATTATTAATTTCTTTTTTATTTCAATTAGTTTTTGTGGATTTTTTGCCAAATTGATTGCAAGAGATTTATATTCATCTAAAGAATTTGTTATCAATTCCTCAAGATTTATTGCTTTTAATAAACTTGATGAAACTCTACTGGCAAATGTGTTACCTCTTAAAGTTAACACAGGTAAACCAGACCAAAGCGCGTCACCACATGTTGTATGCGCACCATATGGAAAAGTATCAAGAAATAAATCGGCCAAACTATGTCTTGATAGATGTTGTTCAAGAGGTTGCCCATGTGCAAAAACAACTCTATTTGGATCAATATTTCTTTTTTCAGTTTCTTTTATTAAGTTTTTAACTGTTTGATTATTGCTAACTAACAACCATAGTGAACTCTTTTCAACTTCTTTCAATAAATCCATCCAAATATCGAAAAGGAAAGGTGTAAATTTGTATTGTTTATTAAAACAGCAAAAAACAAACGAATTATCTGATAATCCAAAATCCTTTCTTTTTAAATTATTTTGTAATTTAATATTTTTAAAATCATTAGGCATAAATGTGTGAGGCATATAGATAATATTTTCAGAGAATTCTTTTTTATCATCATTATCAATTAAAGTATGATCAGCTATAATATAATTTAATGCCTCTGAGCCTGATGTTGCAGAATATCCTAAATAATTTATTTGTATAGGAGCACATTTTTCTAAAAAAATTTGAAATCTATTTGATTTAGTGTAGCCCATTAAATCTATAGCTATATCTATTTTTAAACTTCGCGAAATTTCTGAAATTTCCTTAACTGTTTTTTCAGAGACGTCTATAAAATGATCAAAAGAATTAGCAATTCTGTCAGTCATTTCATCTTTTTTAATTTTTGTTAATAAAAATCCATAGATTTCAAAATTTGATTTATCATGATTTTCGAACATACCCGCAAGTAAATGTGACATTGCATGCTTTTTAAAATCAGATGAAAAATAGCCTATTTTTATTTTTTCATTTTTTTTATTTTTATTTAAAAAATTATTGTTGTAATTTAAATATGAATTTCCAAATTCTGTAGATAAATAAATTTTAGCAACTTTATTTTGTATTTTAGTTGAATTAAAAGTTGACAAAGATGTGAATGGACTCATTATACTTTTGTTATTTAAAATTTGTTTTTCTAAATAAGATAAATCTTCATTATAATTTTTCCAATCACACAGATTATTTTTAGTAGCAAATATATTACCAAATAAATTATTTAGATCAGGCTTTATTTTAAATGCAGATAAGTAATCGCTTAATGCAAAATCTAATTTATTAATATCTCTGTATGAATTACCTCTATTATAATAGGCTTCACTATATTTAGAATTAAGTTTTATGGCCTCAGAAAAGCTATCAATTGATTCATTTAACTTTTTTTGTTTTTGTAATGCAATACCACGATTAAAGTAGGCTAAGTGAAAACTTTTATTCAAAGATAATGCCTTGTCATAAAATTTTATTGCCAAATTATCTTTATTTTCTTCTAAGTATATATTTCCAATATTGTTATATGCTTGAAAATTCTTAGGTTGAATTTCAATAATCTTTTTCCAATAAAAAATTGATTTTTTAAAAAATCCCAACTCTTTGTAAGCAATTCCGATATTATTATACGCGTCTGTATAACGATCGTTTATTTCAATCGCCTTTTTATAATAAGAAATAGCATCATTATATTTTTTTAACTTGGTTAACATTAAACCAAGATTATTATTTGCTTCAGCTTGCTTTGGATTAATTTTAATAGATTCTTTTAATATTTTTAGCGCATCTTCAAATTTTTTTTTCTGAAATAAAATAATAGATAATAAATTTAAATTATTAAAATTATTTGGATCGTTTTTTCTTATTTCGGAGCATATATTTTCAGCTTTTTCTATCTCTCCTTTTTGAAATAAAGTAGATGCTTCTTTAAATTTAAAGTTCATTAAATTAGATAATAAAAATTATTTATATAATATTTAGTACTTTTATATTAAATAAAATTTTACAAATTATTTTTTTTGAGAAATTGATTTAAATCTTCGGGAGTTCCTAAACCCATCATTTCTTCAACTTCTATTGCTTTAATTTTCTTTTTATCCGAAATCGCCTGATTATAAACAGGGCATACATAAAATTCATTATTTACTCTAATATTTTCTTTAATCATTTGTTTTGCATATTTTATGTAGTCTGACCCGTGTTTCCAATAATATACTCCAACTGTTGCTTTATCAGATATTACTTTTTTTTCTGCAACCTCAGATACCAAATTATTTTTATTTTCTTTAACATATGACCATTTTGGATGAATCGATTTAAAAGTTAAAATAGCACCATCATATTTTTTTGTAGTAATATTATACATAGTAGTCGAGCTATTCCATCTTATGTATTGATCTGAATTAGCAATTATTAATGGATTATTATTATTTATATAATTTTCAGCAAGCAAGGTTGTGCATGCAGCACCCTCAGTTAACTCATTGATTTCTATAATTTTACAATTTGGTTTAAGAATTTTAAGAACACTAGAAATGTTAAATTTTTCTTGATGTTCCTTTTGAATCAAAAAAATAAAATTAGCTTTAATATTTAAACATTCGATAACCCACTGTATCATTGGCTTTGTATCTATTTCAATTAACGGTTTTGGAAATGTATAACCCGCATCAGCAAATCTTTTTCCAGCACCAGCCATTGGCACAAGAACATTCAATCTGTTATCTTCCCATTGTTTACTTATATTAATCATTTTTTTTGAATTATTTTTTATATAAATTTTTATATTTTTTAAAGAAACATCTTTAATATCTTTGATAGGCATTAAATTAGCGCCAGAGCTGATCGCAGCTTGCCGCCCATGCGAGGAGTCCTCTAGCACCAAAGACTCATAAGGAAAAATTCCATATTTTATAAATACTTTAAAATAAATTTCTGGAAAAGGTTTAGGATTCGCTACATCCTCATTTGTAATTTCAAAATCAATATATTTTTTTATTTTTAGTTTTTTTAAACAGATATTTAGAGTTTCTTTGATTGCATTAGTTGCAACAACTAATTTATATTTTTTAGATAAGGTTGAAAAAATTTTTTCTATTTCTTTATTGTATTTTATTTTTTCCTTTAAAATTTTAGAAGTTATTTTTTTTTTGTCATTTTCAATATTAATTATATTCTTTTTAGTAAATTTAATTTTTTTAGAAAGTATTTTAATTTTAGATTTAGTTGGTAGTCCGTCAAATATTTTAAGATGATCTTCATAAGATATCTCTTTAAATTTATTTTTTTTTAGCGCATAGTTTAATGAAAAAAAATGAATATCTTTTGTAGCAACTAAAACACCATCAAGATCAAAAATAATAACTTTAATCATATCTATTTGTATTTCTGAATAAAATCTGAGCAAATTCCTTTGCAGTCTAAATTAGTATAATTTGCATTTTCTGGTAAAACACAAATCCCATTTTTGAGCAAAGGTTTGTTTGGATAAATCCATATGTAACCTCTATTAGTTATAGTATAATCATCTGTGTCATGCCAAAAATAATGACAGTTTATTTTAGAAAGCTCATATAGTGTCTCGGAGGACTTTGCGTGACACCAAAACTTCTCATCTTCAAGAAAACTTTGATTAATTTTGTACAGAGGCTTATCGTGACCTAAGTAAAAATTATTTTCTTTAAACCACACATCAATTTCTACCTCGAAACCATTATCTTTAGCATCAAGAATATAATCAGGGTGATTTTCAAATTTTTCATTTTTTCCATTCAAATTTCCTCTATGAGATATTAAAATCATAATTATATGTATATATTAAAATAAATGTTTTTAAAAAATATAAAAAAAATTTTTAAATTAAAATTTCCTTTATTATCCAACAAACTAATATCTATAAGAGATAATAA
>NZ_JBNAIL010000035.1:0-9122 GCF_052048195.1 Candidatus Pelagibacter sp. HIMB123
GATAGTTATCTTGTAAGTCCTGCTGATGGAGAAGTGATTAAAGTTGAAGAGGTAGATGGTCCAAAAGAACTTGGACTAGAAAATAAAAAATTTAAAAAAATTAGTATTTTTATGAATGTCTTTGATTGTCATGTTAACAGAACACCATGCTCAGGTATTGTTGAAGATATTTTATATAAACCAGGAAAGTTTTTAAATGCATCTTTAGATAAAGCAAGTGAAGACAACGAGAGAAATTATTATAAAATAAAAGACAAACATGGAAATGATATTGTGGTCGTTCAAATTGCAGGATTAGTTGCAAGAAGAATAGTTTGTGAATCAAATAAAAATCAGGAATTAAATCAAGGTGATAGAATTGGGATGATTAGATTTGGTAGTAGAGCAGACGTTTATTATGAAAATTACGAACCACTAGTTAAAGTTGGTCAAACAGCAATTTCAGGAGAAACACTGCTGGCTAAAAATTAATTTATGGAACAGCCAAAAAACAATTTAAAAATTGTTACAGATAAAAAAACCAACGCAAGAGTGATTTTACCTAACATGCTAACTCTTATTGGGGTTTGTATAGGTTTGTCGTCAATCAGATTCGCATTGGATGGAAAATTTGAATTTGCAATTATAGCAATTATGTTTGCCGCTCTTATTGATGGATTAGATGGAAGAATAGCAAGATTAATTAAAGGGACATCAAAAGTTGGTAAAGAGTTAGATTCTTTAACAGATATGATAAGTTTTGGAGTAGCCCCAGCATTTATTATGTATTTCTGGAAACTAAATACATTAGGAAGATTTGGATGGTTGTTATGTTTAATATATGTAATTTGTGTTGCATTACGTTTGGCTCGTTTCAACGTAAATACAGGTCAAGCACCTTCTTGGAGAGATAATTTTTTTGAAGGAGTTCCATCTCCAGCAGGAGGTATCTTAGTTCTAACTCCATTAATTTTTAGTCTTACAAGCTTCGATTTTATAAATATAAATTATGATATTGTTGTTCCAGTTT
Source organism: Candidatus Pelagibacter sp. HIMB123 (assembly GCF_052048195.1). NCBI lineage: Bacteria > Pseudomonadati > Pseudomonadota > Alphaproteobacteria > Candidatus Pelagibacterales > Candidatus Pelagibacteraceae > Candidatus Pelagibacter > Candidatus Pelagibacter sp. HIMB123. Next base: position 1,010 of record NZ_JBNAIL010000035.1, read on the forward strand.
TTTTTATTGCAACATCTTTATTACTGATCCAGAAGAAGCTAAAAAACACGTATTAAATATGGTTAAAAATCAGTCACTTAATTGTCACAGTGGAAAGCAGATACCTTGTGAAATAGACTCTGTGTGCATACATGGGGATAATGAAAGTTCATTATCTACTGCAAAATCAATTAGGGAAAATTTAATAGAAAATGGGCTGCAATTAAAACCACTTAACCAAATGAAAAAATTTATATGATCAAAAAAACTTTTTATTCACTTTTGTTTTTAGTTTTACTATCAACAAATTCATATTCCGCAGGATCAGAGAGCACTAGTAAAGTAAAATCAGATTATACTCAGGCTGTTACTTTAATTAAAGCGGCTAAAAAATATGAAAAAAAAGGAAAAATAGAAAAAGCCAATAAAAGATATAAAAAAGCTCAAGCTTTGTTAATCAAATCAAACAAAAAAAAACCACTCAAAGCAGATACTTTAAACTATCTTGGTTTTACAACTAGGAAACTTGGAGATTTTGAAAATGGAGAAAAGTATTATCTTTTAGGTTTAGAAATTGATCCAAATCATGTAGGGATAAATGAATATTTGGGTGAATTATATGTTGTCACAAATAGATTAGATTTAGCTAAAGAAAGATTAAAAGTATTAGAAAGTTGTAATTGTGAAGAGTACACTGAATTAAAAGAAATTATTGATGGAACGAAAAAATCAAAATATTAATTAATATTTTGAACCATTTGTTGAGGCATCCATAATGCAATTTCTGGAAAAATAACAACGAGTATTACTGCAAGTATCATTAATAAAAATAATGGAAAAGCACTTCTTGCAATAAATCCCATATCTTTGTTAGCCATTCCTTGTAAAACAAATAAATTAAATCCTACAGGTGGAGTAATTTGAGCCATCTCAACTACAATAACTAAAAATATACCAAACCAAATCATATCAAAACCAGCCTGTCTAATCATTGGTTCAATAATTGCCATTGTTAATACTACTGCTGAAATTCCATCAAGAAACATTCCAAGAATAATATAAAAAATCATTAATACAAAAATTAATACATAAGGTGATAGCTCCATATTTTGTATCCAGATAGCTAGATTTCTTGGTAGACCCGTAAATCCCATTGCTAATGATAAAAATGTAGAGCCAGCTAAAATAAAAGCAATCATACAAGATGTTTTAGTTGCTCCTAACAAGGATTGTTTAAATGTTTCAATGGTTAAGCTTTTTTGAAAGTAAGATAAAATTAAAGCCCCTACCACACCTAAAGAAGCTGCCTCAGTTGCTGTTGCAACTCCAGTGTAAATTGATCCAATCACAGCTGATATTAAAATAATTACTGGTAATAGTTGTTTTGATTTTCTTATTTTTTCTAGAAAGGAAAAATTTTCTACATACTTTGGCATGCTTTTTTTATTTATTAAAGACCAAATCATCACGTAAGACATAAATATAAGTGCAATCATTATCCCTGGAATAATTCCTGCAATAAATAGCTTTGCTATAGACTCTTGAACAGTTACTCCATAAATTATTAATATTATTGAAGGAGGTATAAGAAGCCCTAAGGTTCCTGAGCCAGCTAGACTACCTAACAAAATTTTTTCTGGATATTTTCTTTTTCTTAGTTCTGGGATAGACATCTTACCTACTGTTGCAACAGTTGCAGCAGAAGAGCCAGAAATTGCTGCAAAAAGTGCACAACCAACAACATTTACATGAATTAATCCACCAGGTAATTTTTGCATCCATGGTGATAGTCCAGCAAATAAGTTTTCTGATAACTTAGTCCTAAATAATATTTCACCCATCCAAACAAACAATGGTAAAGCTGTTAATGTCCATGATGATGAGGTTCCCCATATCGTAGTTGCCATGGCATCTCCAACTGGTCTTGAAGTAAATAGCATCATCCCAATTGTTGAAACACCTATCATGCTTATTGCTACCCAGATGCCAGATCCAAGAAAGAATAAAAGTACACTTATAAAAAATATTATGAGAAATATTTCAGTCATTCTTATTTAAAATTGTTAAAATAAATTTATGTAAAACAGCTATAAAAAGAATTAAAGATCCAATAGCTACACTGGTTTGAGGTATCCAAATTAAGATCTCATCTGCACCTTCGCTTCTCTCTTGAAAATCATAAGAGATTAATAACATTTTCCATAAGTAAAAAGACAAATAACCTGAAAAAATTGTTGCTACAATCAGACACCATATTTCTAAAAATCTCTTATAAGATGAAGAGGCTTTTTCTAAGAAAAGAGTAATTCGAATATGTCCACCCTCAACAAAAGTAAAAGCCAAAGCATAAAAAGAGGCTGCGGCCATGCAGTAGCCTGAGTACTCAGCTAAACCCCTTATGTAAAAACCAAAAATCCTCGAGGAAATTCCAATTAAAATAAAAACTGCAACAAGTATTAAAAAAAAAGCAGCTAAATAACCTGAAAATTTGTAAAGTTTATTTAGATTATTATTTATTGATTGAAACATTTAGTAAAAAGGCCAACTTACTACAAGTTGGCCTTTTTTTTAAGACTATTTATTTGTAAGCAGATAAAACTGCAGCACCTCTATCTCCAGCTTTTGCTTTCCATTCTTCAGACATTGTTGCTCCAACTTTTTCAAAATGTTTTTTCAAAGCTGAATTAACTTCGCCTACTTCCATTCCAGCATCTGCTAAAGCTTTCTTGTCTCCAGTATTACCTTGTTTAGATAATTCCCAACCCTTTTCTTCAGCAATTGCTGCTTGGTTCATGACAAGATCTTGAGTTGCTTTATCAAGTTTATTCCAAGCGGCTTTATTAGCTATGATCATATTTTTTGGAAACCATGCTGCTATATCATAAAAATATTTAACACCATTTTCCCAAATCTTGCTATTTTTTCCAGTTGTAGGAGAAGTAATCATACTTTCAACGGCACCTGTAGAAAATGCTTGGCTAATTTCAGCTGCTTCAATTTTAGTTGGCGCCATTCCTGTTAACTCCGCAATTCTAATTGTTGCAGAGTTGTATGCTCTAAATTTTAATCCATTTAGATCACCAACTTTTTTAATTTGCTTTTTACTGTAAAGTCCTTGAGCAGGCCATGGTACTGCATAAAGAAATACCAATCCTTTTTCGTCAAGACTCTTAACAATATATGGCTTTGAAGCTTCATATAATTTCATAGCATCATCATAAGTAGTTGCTAAGAAAGGTAATGAGTCAATTTCATATAAAGGATCTTCTTTTCCAAGAGCAGACATAAATCTTTCACCAATAGGTGCTTGACCTGTTCTTACAGCTCTGAAAATTTCACCACCTTTAAATAATGAACCACCTGGGTGAGTAACAATTGTAAGTTTTCCACCACTTTTTTCAGTTACATTCTTTGCAAATTCTGTTGCATTAGCAGAATGAAAGTTTCCAGCACCATAAGCCAGTGCCATATCCCATTTTTCAGCTAAAGAAACGTTTGCAAATAACAATACTGAAGTAATTATAGATATAAATAATTTGAATAATTTCATCTATCCTCCTTTTTAAAATAAACATTTAATTATCTCTCAGAGATTAAATCAATAAAATTATCATTATGGTCTCATTGAAAAATTGTCAGATTATACTATTATAATGCTATCTTGATTGAAGAGCTCATAATTTTAACCAATATAATTTTTATCACAATTATATTAACGGCAGATAACGCGGTTATAGTCGGATCTATAGCTTCAAATTTTGTTCCAAAAAATAGAAAACAAATAATTCTTTGGGGTGTAATTGGAGCATTTGTTTTTAAAATCTTTTTTGCAATTTTTGCGACTTTTTTATTTGAATTTTATTTTATAAAAATTTTAGGTGGTTTATTATTAATTTGGATTGTAAATGATTTAAGGAAAGATTTACTAGACATTAAAAAAGTAAAACCTACTACTAAAAAAGGAAAAGAGCCTTCATACATTAGCAGCATTGGAAAAGTATTATTTGCAGATATCATGATTAGTTTTGATAATGTCATTGGTGTAGTTGCGGCAGCAAAAGGATATTTTGGATTTATGATATTTGGTCTTATGTTATCAGTTGTTTTGACTGGTGCTTTAGCTACATATATGGCTAATTATATCCAAAGACATATCTGGATAGCTTATGTTGGTTTAATATTTATCTTAATCGTAGGTCTACAATTAGTAATTGGTGGGTTAGTTGATCTTGAAATACTAAAAATTAATGAAGAATTTAAAAAATACTTTTAACTAAAAAGAATTTTTTTTATTAGGAAATTTAATTTTTCTAACTTCTTTTGAATAATTAAAAACAGCTTTAGAAATATCTTTTCTAATATTTGCATATTTTTTTACAAACTTATAATTCATTGGATTTAGGCCAATTAAATCATCAAAAACTAATATTTGTCCATCGCAATATTTAGAAGCTCCAATCCCTATTGTTGGCACTTTAATATTTTGAGTAACAAGTTTTGCTAAAGAAGTTTCAACACATTCTAAAACAATAGAAAATACTCCGGCTTTTTCTAACAATTTTGAGTCTCTTAGAATGTTATCTCTTTCTAGCTTTTTTTTGCCTTTAAATTTAAAAGTTTTATCTGACTGAGGAAGTAGCCCTAAATGGCCCATAACTGGAATTTTATTTTTAACTAAAGTTTTAATTGTCTCATAAATTTTTTTTCCTCCTTCCAATTTTACTCCATTACATTTAGTTTTTTTCATTATTTGTTTTGCATTTTTTAAAGCCTCTTTGGGAGTTCGATAGGTATTATGTGGCATATCAACAATCATTAAACTTTTTTTTATACCCATTCTCACACTTTTAGAATGTTCAATCATAGTGCTCAAATTTACTTCTCTTGTAGATTTATAATTGTATAAAACCGAACCAAGTGAGTCTCCTACTAAAATTAAATCACAATAATTATCCAATATAGAAGCAATATTTTTTGAATAGGCAGTTAGACTAACTATTTTTGACTTATTTTTTTTTGCAATAAATTTTTTAATTTTACTCATTTATAAATTCTTGGTTCTTATAAGCTTTCAGAAGCTTTTTAGATATAGATAGTTTCTTTACAATAGGAGATTTTTCGTCAATAATTCTCCAAAAAGGAAGTTTTGGTTTTTTAGTTTTATTTTTAATTTGTTCCTCTAATGATGCCTCTATAGCAATCCTTAAAAAAATCCCTGTTGATACTGGGCACGTTTTGTTAGCTTTGGCTTTTTTAGCTAAAGCTTCTCTCATTTCAATAACTGTCTTTTTTTTACCTTTAGGAATTTTATGAATATATTTTGCTATTGAACTTGGGGATGAAACTAGCATCGTTTCACCTTTCTTAATATCTGCAAAATTAAAAGTTAATTTTTTAATTTTTTCCTTATATGGTTTGTTAAACTTAGCAATCCACATTAGAAAAATATTACCAGGTACCAGTATTCTCCATTGAGGCCCAAGGCTCTTTGGGTTCTAAATTTCCTTCTTGAAGAATTTCAATTGAAATTTTGTCTGGTGATCTAACAAAAGCCATATGGCCATCTCTTGGAGGTCTATTAATAGTATAACCCATATCCATTAATCTTTGGCAAGTTTCATAAATATTATCTACTCTATAGGCAAGATGACCAAAATTTCTTGAACCTTCTCCAAGCTCATCACCATCCCAATTATATGTTAATTCTATTTCTGCTTTTTCATCATTTGGTGCTGCAAGAAAAATTAATGTAAATCTACCTTTTTCATTTTCCATTCTTCTTGTTTCTTTTAAACCAAGTCCTTCGCAGAAAAATCTTAGAGACTCATCCACGTCTTTAACTCTAATCATTGTGTGTAAATATTTCATAATGTTAATTTATAATTAAAAACTATTCTAATTCAATAGTGCTAGGTGGTTTTGAAGTGACATCATACACTACTCTGTTTATACCCCTTATACTGTTAACTATTTTATTTGATATAGTTTGCATAAAAGACTTTTTAAATTCATAATAGTCAGCTGTCATTCCATCTTCAGATGTAATTGCTCTTAATAAACATAAGTATTCATAAGTACGATTGTCTCCCATAACACCCACTGTTTTTACTGGAAGTAATGCCGCATAAGCTTGCCAAATCTTATGATAAAGACCGTGATCTTTTAAAGCTTGAATAAAGTAATAATCAGCATCTTTTAAAATTTTAATTTTTTCATTAGTTATTATGCCTGGCATTCGAATAGCTAAGCCTGGTCCAGGAAAAGGGTGTCTTGAAATAATTTCTTTACTTAAATTTAACTCTAATCCTAATTTTCTTACCTCATCTTTAAATAAGAATTTTAGTGGTTCTACTAATTTTAAATTCATTTTTTTGGGTAAGCCACCGACATTATGATGTGATTTAATTTTAGAAGTTTGACTTCCAGTAACAGATTTGCTCTCAATTAAATCTGGATAAAGAGTGCCCTGAGCTAAAAATTTAACATTTTTAATTTTCTTGGCATATCGTTCGAAGATTTTGATAAATAAATTACCAATTATTTTTCTTTTTTTTTCTGGATCAGAAACATTTTTTAATTTTTTTAAGAATTCTTTTTCAGCATTTACATAAATTAAATTCATTTTTAAACGCTTCTTAAAAGTTTGAACTACCTGTGCTTCTTCATTTTTTCTTAAAAGGCCTGTGTTTACAAAAATACAATAAAGTTTTTTACCAATAGCTTTATTCAGTAATTGAGCAACTACACTACTATCTACACCTCCTGATAATGCACAAATAACTTTGTTATTTCCAACTTTTTTTCTGACATCTTTAATAAGTTGATTTTTTTGATCCTTAGATGACCAATTCCTTTTAATTTTACAAATTGAAAAAATAAAATTACTAATTAATTTTTTTCCATTCTCTGTATGCGTTACTTCAGGATGAAATTGTACTCCATAATATTTTTTTATTTTATTTTCAACAATTGCAAATTTTGAATTAGTGCTTGATGCTACAACTTTAAAATTTTTAGGAAGTTTTGAAACTTGATCAGCATGGCTCATCCAAACTTGTTTAGATTTTTTGTTTCCAAAAAAATTAGTTGTTAAAAGACTGTTATTCTTTTTATAAACATTAGCTAAACCAAATTCTCTATGTTTTGATTGTTTTACCCTTCCACCGTTAAGTTTTGATAAAATTTGATGCCCAAAACATATTCCAAGAACTGGTACATCAAGTTGTAAAATTTTTTTATCAAATGAATATTTATTTATTTGATAAACATTTAATGGGCCGCCAGATAATACTATTCCTTTAATACTGTGATTTATGTCTTTTAGTTTTATTTTTTTGTGACTAACTATTTCTGAAAACACACCTAATTCTCTTACTCTTCTTGCAATTAGTTGAGTAAATTGAGAACCAAAATCCATTATTAAGATTTTGTTAAGATTTTGATCAAGACTCATTATTTTCAGGTTCTATATTTTTTAATGACTCTTGAATATCTTTGTTTTCATCACATAAATTTTTACAAACTTTTACAAACTTACCTGAAAGATCTTTAACTTTTTCATAATTAGATTTTTCTAAAGCAATTTTCATTAACATTAATAAAGCTTCTTCGTTATCAGGCTCAATTAAAAGTGTCGTTTCTAAATTGTATTCTTCTTTTCTTTGATTTTCTTCTTGGTTATAAATTTTTGCTAAATATAAATATGAGTTTGCATCTTTTGGATTAAAAAACAATGTTTCTCTCAAATAGAAAACGTGCATCTTCATATTTTTCTTTTTTAAACAATTCTAAAGGAGTATTTCCCAAAATATTCCATCCACCTGGACTTTCAAATGTATAAATGTTTGCAAATTGCTCAGTTAATGCAACAGATCCCTTGGGCACTTTTACTCTTGGGGTTTCTAAACGTTGAGCTCGCATATTCTCATCTAAGTCACCGAGAAAAGGCATGCCAGCAATAAACCCTGTCATGTAACAAAAATATTCCTTATTTAAAAAATTCTCTAAAATTTTTTCTCTACTTAATTTTAATATTTCTTCCAATCTTTTAATGTCCATTGAAAAATTTTCATGACAACAAACTGGTATTTCTAATTTTTTTGAATTTATATCTTTTGAGTCTTGAGCATTAATG
>NZ_JBNAIL010000036.1:0-5511 GCF_052048195.1 Candidatus Pelagibacter sp. HIMB123
AATTTCATTTAAAGATAAATCAATTAATGAATTATCATTTAATAGTGCCATGCCTGTTTTTTTTGCTTTTTCTAAGACACTCGGAACCCAAGTTATTATTCCAGGATCATCTCCACCTAAAACTACAAAAATTAAACCTTCTTCATCACCCGCATTTTCAAATGCTCTAAACATATTTGTAGGCATAGAGATAATATCTCCAGTACTTAATATTGTTTCATCTTTGCCTTCAGCTCCCCAATAAAATTTCCATTTACCAGAATAAATAATGAAAACCTCTGCAGTTGTGTGGCTATGTAAACCAGAACCATTTTTAGGCATAGCAGATACAGCACCTAGATTAAAGCTATGAGGCATTGCTATTTTAACAAATTGTTTACTATCCTCTGCGACACCTGGGCCTACAATAGAATAATTTTTTCTTTCTTTGTGACCATCCATCTTGCCCTCAACAAATGGTAAAGTACTTGGAACAAGATCTTTAAATTTAGCTAATCGATTATTCATATTTTTTTAAACTATATTTTGTGATAGTAAAATTATCTAACAAAAAATATATGCAAATAGAACAATTTGATACAGGTCTTAAGGGTCAAGAGAAAGTAGAAAAAATAGTCATATCACCCGAGGAAAATTATAACTACAAACAAGTTGTCAGAAAATATTTAAATTCAATAGTAAATGACGGCATCTCTAAACTAGATCAAAATCTTAAAAATGTGTTCTCTCACAATATTAATGTTAATTGTTTTTACCCATTAAATGAATTTGTAGGAGTTGATGATTTTAAAGAAAAATTTTGGAAACCTCTTTTTAATTCATTTCCTGATCTTGAAAGACGAGAGCAAATAGTAATTAGTGGCGCTTTTAGAGATAAAATCCAAGTAGGTTCAATTTCTTCATTATCAGGAGTGTTTAAAAATACTTGGTTGGGCATTCAACCTAATAACAAAATGGTAAATTTAAAGTGTTGTGAAATTCACCAGCTTAAAGATGGTAAAATTATTGAGAGTTATATTTTAATCGATTTAATAGATCTATTAATACAAACTGGATCAAATCCAATTAATCCATCAAGAGGATCTGAAGGAAATTGGTTAAATCCAATTAACACAGATGGTATAAATTTTTTTGAAAAAGACATGGAAATTTCTAAAGCTAGTTTAGAGCAATCACTTATCATGCAGAGAAGTTTAAATATAAAACCTGAATTAGAGGTTTCTTCTGATAAAGATCTTAAGGAGAGATTAATAAATCATCCACAAAAAGATTATTGGCATGAAAAAATGATTTGGTATGGACCAAGTGGTATTGGAACTGCCAGATCTTTAGAGGGATTTGTAGATAATCATCAGTTACCTTTTAGAAAAACATTTAAGGAAAGAAATTATTGGAAACTTGGCCATTATTGTGAGTTAGGGGATGGAAAATTTTCTTTAACAGCAGGATGGAATAGTATTCAGGCAATATATGGAACTGAGGATTGGTTAGGATATAAATCTGAAAACCAAAAAGTAACTATGAGAGTTATGGATTTTTATCATCATGATGAAGGAAAAATTCGTGAAAACTGGGTTCCAATTGATATAATCCACATATTAAAACAAATTGGAGTGGATGTTTTAGAAAGTATAAAAAAATAAAATGGCTAACATAAAATTTAATGGAGTACACAAATCATTTGGATCTAATAAAATAATCACAGATTTTAATCTTTTAGGTAAAGAAGATGAGTTTCTTGTATTAGTTGGACCATCTGGATGTGGAAAATCAACTCTTCTAAGAATGATTGCCGGATTAGAAAAAATAGACGAAGGTGAAATTTTTATTAATGATCAAAAAATTAATGAACTTCATCCTTCGAAACGTCAAACTGCAATGGTTTTTCAATCTTACGCTCTTTATCCTCATATGAATGTTTATGAAAACATGTCTTTTGGTCTAAAAATTGAGAAAAGACCAAAGGAAGAAATAAATACAAAAGTAATGCAAGCTGCAAAAATTTTAAAAATTGAGGAGCTTTTAGAGAGAAAACCAAAACAATTATCTGGAGGTCAAAGACAAAGAGTAGCGATTGGAAGAGCCATTACAAGAAATCCAAAGATATTTTTATTTGATGAACCTTTGTCTAACTTAGATGCAGCATTAAGAGCTGAAATGAGGGTTGAAATATCTAAATTACACAACCAGATCAAAACAAATATGATTTATGTTACTCATGACCAAGTTGAAGCCATGACCCTAGCTGACCGAATAGTTATTTTAAATCAGGGTAATATTGAACAGGTTGGTACTCCTGAGGAAATTTATAATGATCCAGCAAATATTTTTGTTGCACAATTTATAGGGACTCCAAAAATGAATATTTTAGAGGTAAAAGAGGAAAATGTTGTTTCAGAAAATACAATTAAATTGTTAGGTAACGACATTCAATTTAACGATTTAAATATTAAAAAATTAAAACATTTTGTGGGTATTAGGCCTGAACATTTAAAAGCAAATCAAAATACAAAATTTACATTTAATCCTGAAATCGAATTAATTGAAAACCTTGGTAATGAAAAAATTGTATATATGAAAAAAGATGAATATCAATTAAGTGCAAAAATTCCAAGTAATGTTGAAATAGGAAGCTCTATAGGATTTGATTTAGATGACATTTTTATTTTTGATGCAGATGGAAAAAGAGTAAAACAGTAACACAACTCTTAATTGATCAGTTTTTAATTTTTCCTCTATTTTTGACAAATTATGAACCATTTGCATATCTGATATGTGACAGTCCTATCTTTGCTAAATATAATCATTTTAATATAATTTTTTTATTAACTTAAATCAGAGGTAAAAATGAAAAATATAATAAAGATTTTCTGCGTGCTTGCATTTTTTGTTTCGAATGTAGTTTATGCAGATATCAAGTTTTGGACTACAGAAGTTCAGCCAGCCAGAATGGCAAAACAAGAGGAAATGGCTAAAGCTTTTGAAGCTAAAACTGGAATTAAAGTAGATGTAATTCCAATTGAAGAAAAAGAATTAGGTACGAGAGCAACTGCTGCTGCGGCTGCAGGTGATTTACCAGATGTTATTTATCATACTCTTCAATATGTATTGCCATGGGCAGAAGCTGGAATTTTAGATGTAGATGCCAACAACGATGTTGTTAAAGAATTAGGTAAAGATACATTTGCACCAGGTGCACTTAACATGGCAAAATCAGGTTCAAAAATTGCTGCAGTTCCAGTTGATGGTTGGACTCAAATGGTTGTTTATAGAAAAGATCTATTTGAAAATGCAGATTTAGCACCACCAACAAGCTATGCGAATATTGTAGCTGCTGTTGAGAAATTATCAAAACAAAATGGTATGTTTGGTTTCGTAGCAGCAACTAAAACTGATGAAAATTTTATGAGTCAGGTTTTAGAGCATGTTCTTTTAGCAAATGGAGTTAATATCGTTAAAAAAGGTGGTATTAAAAAACAAGGTAAGAAACTGAAAGAGGCATTAGAGTTTTATAAAGTTATCTCAAAAGCAAGTCCTCCAGGAGAACTTTACTGGAAACAATCTAGAGAACTATACTTTGCTGGTAAAACTCCAATGATTATATGGTCTCCATTTATTATGGATGAACTTGCAGGATTAAGAGATTCTGCTCCTCCAACAATTAACAGTGATCCAACTTCTCCAGAGCTAGCATCAAAAACTGGTTTCATTACTAATTTTAGTGGACCAAGTAATAAAAAAGGTGCTGCATGGGCTGATATTAGATACTTTGGTATAACTGCTGATGCTGATACTGATGAAGCTAAACAATTTATCATGTACTCAATGGACGAAGGTTACACAAGTACGTTATCTATAGCACCAGAAGGTAAATTTCCTGTAAGAAGAGGAAATTCAAGTGATCCTGAAGCTTTTACAAAAGCATGGAGCAAGCTGCCAGTAGGAGTTGATAGAAAAGCCCCTTTGTCAGATCTTTATGACTCAGATGTTATTAATAATATCGTAGCAGGTTTAGATACTGCAAACAGATGGGGAGTAAAAGAAGGTGAACTATCTAGAGCATCAAAAGTCATTAATTCTCAATTTATAAACAGAATCACTAGACTTTATATTGATGATCAAATTGATGTAGATGAAGCTGTTGATATGATTAATAAATCATTAGCTAAATTCAATTAATTTAAATATTTTAAAAAAGCGGATAATATAAATTATCCGCTTTTTTTATGAATGACACTTTAGCAAATACAGAAAAAAAAACCGCATATATATTAACTTTACCTGCAGTACTTTTAGTTTTTGCAATCATTTTATTTCCAATTTTTGCAAACGTTTGGATTAGTTTTAAAGAAGTTGAATTAAAAGATATCAGAATACCAGAGCCAAGGGCGAAAAAAATTGTAAAATCTATTTCTGAAGAGACTTCAAAAATAAAAGTATTATACAAGTTAAGAAATAGCTCATTAATTCAAGAAATAAGAGATGTTTCTTTTCAAGATAATTATCCTAAAAATTTTGAAATTGTAAATTTAGATCCAAGATGTGATTACAAAAATTATGTATTAAAATGTGAATTTGGTAATTGGCCAGCTAAATATAGGGAGAATTTTCAAGTTATTTTTGAAACAAATGATGGCTCAAAAATTGATAAAAAAAATCTTAAATCAATCAAGCCAAAACTAGATGGTAAATCTGATAATATATTACTTAATACTAACTTTACTTTAAAAAATTTCAAAAAAGTTTTATTTGATAATGAGTTTATAGACTTACTTCTTACAACATTTTATTACACGTTTTTTGGGACAGTTGGCTCAATTATTTTTGGTATTTTGACAGCACAAATGGTTAATCAAAAGTTTTATGGAAGAACTTTTATGAGAAGTGTTTTACTTTTTCCATATGTAGCTCCCGTTGTTGCTTTGGCATATACCTGGGAACTATTATTAGATCCTAATAGCGGAACACTAAATAGTTTATTGATAAATTATCAAATAATAGAAACACCAATTAATTTACTTGGACAAAAATATATAGAGATTAGCGTTTTAGGATTTGATTTTAAATTGAGATTAGCTTTGACAACAGTCATAATGTTTGAGATATGGCGATATTTCCCTTTGGCATTCCTTTTTATTCTCGCAAGACTGCAAGCCATCCCTAAAGAGCTTTATGAAGCTGCTGATGTTGATGGAGCTAGCCCATTTCAAAAGTTTTTTAAAATTACTCTTCCACAAATAACAGCAGTTATATCAATATTGTTTATGATTAGGTTTATATGGAACTTTAATAAATTTGAAGATGTTTTTTTATTAACAGGAGGTGCATCTGGAACAAGAACTTTGCCTATAAATGTTTATCAACAAGGATTTGCAATTTCAGATATTGGTATGGGTTCAGCTGTTTCTATTGTCATTGTTGTCTTGCTTTTAATGTTTATGTTTTTTTATTTTAAACTTTTAGGAAAGAGGGTAGATGAAAATTAAAAATACAATTCTATTTTCATTGATA
>NZ_JBNAIL010000037.1:0-4830 GCF_052048195.1 Candidatus Pelagibacter sp. HIMB123
ATATTAATTCATAGTCAGTAATGTAACGTCTAATTAGTTAACGACGGAGGTTATATGGCTTCAAGAAAAACAAAAGTGGGCTCTACAAACAGTCCAGACAAGAAACTTCCATTAAATAAATCCATACCTTTAGGAATTCAGCACGTACTAGCAATGTTTGCTGGTAATATAACTGTTCCTATTATTGTGGCTGGAGTTTTTGGTCAAACGCCGGAACAAAAAATATTTTTGATTCAAATGGCTTTGTTTGTTGCGGGAGTTGCAACAATTATCCAAACAGTTGGATACAAAGAAATTGGTGCAAGACTTCCTATTGTTCAAGGAACCAGTTTTGCATTTATACCAATCATGCTACCATTTAAAGCAGCAGGATTAGGAGCAGTATTTACAGCAGCGTTCATTGGAGGAATTTTTCAAATTTTCATTGGAAAAGTTTTAAAACCAATAAGACATCTATTCCCACCATTAGTCACAGGTATAGTTGTGCTAATGATTGGATTTAGTTTGCTTAAAGTCGGTTTTATGTATGCAGGTGGAGGTGGATGGTTAATGAATAATAAACCTGAAATCTTTGCAAATGCAAATCATTTAACGGTTGCCGCTTCAGTGTTCATAGTTGCTATCTTTTTCAATCTTAGAGGTAAAGGAATGGCTTCTGCAGCTTCAATTTTGATTGGAATAGTAGCTGGCTTCATAGTTGCAGCAGCACTAGGAATGGTTAACTATGGTAAAATTGCATCTGCATCATGGTTTGCATTTCCAATGCCACTTCAATATGGAATTGATTTTGTGCCTGGTGCAATAATTCTAATGTTGTTTATGTCAATTGTTACAACGATTGAAACAATTGGGGACATAAGTGCTACTACAATGGGTGGTGCTAAACGAGAAGCAACGGATAAAGAAATATCAGGTGGAATTATGGCAGATGGTGTTGGTACTGCATTTGGTGCAATATTTAATGCGATGCCAAATACATCCTATTCACAAAATGCTGGACTAGTTGCGTTTACAGGAGTGGTAAGTAGGCACGTTGGAACTATTGCTGGAATAGTATTAGTTCTAATGGGATTATTTCCAAAATTAGGTGGAATAATTGCAGCAATGCCAGAGTCGGTGATTGGTGGAGCAGCAATCATTATGTTTGGTATGATTGTAGCTGCTGGTATTAAATTGATTTCAAGGGCAGAAATGGATCAAAGAAATTTATTAATCTTAGCTCTTTCTTTGTCTTTTGGAATTGGAATGTCATTATTACCAGACTTTGTGAAAAATATTCCAGATTTTGGAATAAGTTTAAAACTACTGTTAACAACTGGACTTATACCTGCTGGATTATTAGCATTTGTTTTAAATGCTATAATGGCAAAGAAATAATTAATTTAAACTTGTGGGGAGAAATCCCCACAAGCAAGGTTTAAGACTTATTTAATTTCAATAAGCTTCTTTTTTTTATGTTCTGGAATTATTCTTTCACAAGATATTGTTAAAAGACCATCTTTAAGCTCAGCACCATTAACTTTTACATCATCAGCTACAGTGAATGATCTTGCGAATTGTCTTTGAGAAATACCTTTATGAATAATTTCTCCATTAACATCACTGTTCTCAGATTTATTAACTTGTTTTGTTCTAACTGTTAATAAATTGTCCTCGAACTCAACCTCAACGTCTTTTTTGCTAAAGCCAGCCAATGCTACTTCAATTGCATAGTTGTCTTTGCCTGTCTTTCGGATGTTGTATGGTGGATAATTTGACTGCATTGTCAAATTCCCATTTCCCAACATATTTTCAAACTGGTCGAACATATCATCAAAACCAATTGAAAAAGGTCTAAGTGAGTTAAATATAGATAGATCCTTACTTGTCATAATATCCTCCTTTTTTAAGCAAGTTTATTTATGCAAGCCCCATTAGGCGACTTACTAGGTTTATATGGGAATTAATTTTTTTTTTTCAAGATTTAAAGTGCACTAAATTTTATTTGAAATTTTTAATGCAAATGCATAGTCAATAGCAATTTCTTCTATTGCCCCATCTCTTCCAGATTTTCCACCATGACCAGCATTCATTTCGGTTTTTAAAAGAAGTAAATTATTATCTGTTTTATAGTCTCTAAGTTTTGCCGTGAACTTTGCAGGTTCATCAAATAGAACCCTATTATCACTTAAACTTGTTGTAATAAAAATATGTGGATAATCCATCTTTTTAATATTGTTGTAAGGCGCATATGAAAAAATATAATCAAAATGTTCTTTATTCTCTTTTGCATTTCCAAATTCGTCAAATTCTCCCACAGTTAACGGTAAAGAATGATCAAGATTTGTTGTTAAAGAATCCACAAAAGGAACAGCCATGATAATTCCTAGAAATAATTCAGGAGATTGATTAACAACAGCTCCCATTAATAATCCTCCAGCAGATCCACCCATGCCAATAATTTTTCCTTTTGAGGTATAATTTTTTTCAATTAAATATTTTGCAGCATAAATATAATCTTCAAAGGTATTTTTTTTGTTTGTTAATTTTCCCTCTTTCCACCACTTCATACCTTTTTCCATACCACCTCTAATGTGAGCTGTGGCCCAAATTATATCTCTATTGATAAGACTTAATCTTGTGGAAGAAAAACTTGGGGACATAGAATTTCCATAAGACCCATATCCATACAATAAAACATTTGCAGACCCATCAATTTTTGTTTTTTTGTGTCTAGTAATTGTTAATGGAACCATTCTTCCGTCATGAGATTTAAACTCAACTCTCTCAACAATATAGTCATCTTTATTATGACCAGATGGGATCTCTTGTTCTTTAACAAGTTCTTTAGATTTTGTTGCTAAATTATATTTAAATACTCTAGAAGGAGTTTTAGGTGATGAGTATCCTAAATGAACTTCATCAGTATTTCTATCTTTTTGAGTTAAGCTTACTCCTGGAACATAAACAGTTTCATCAGAAAAAATTAATTCTTCTTCTATATTTGTAGAAATATTTTTGACAAATAATTTATCTAGTGCATCTGATGTCTCACCACGAATAATCCAATTTTTAAGAAATGTTAATCCACCAATTAAAACTTCATCTTTTGCTGGAATATATGTTTTCCAATTTTGATTTTCTAAATTGTCACAAATATCAATTTTAAAGTCTTCAGCATTTTTATTTGTGTGATTATAAAATTTACCATCCCATGAGTTAACAGAATATAGAACACCTCTTTCTCTTTTACCTAAATAAGTTTCTATACTTAATGCCAATCCATCTGATCTATCTGAGGCTTCTAGGGACTTATTTCTAAAATTAACTGTTTCTGAAATTGAGTGACCAACTGTAACACTTGCATTAGTTGCTCCCATTTTTTGTGCCAAATCTAAACAATATGAAGCTTTAGATTTTAGAAATTCTTGATCCTTAACCATAATGCTTTAAAGTTTTGTTCCACCAACTGTCATTTTATCGATCAAAATTGAAGGTTGGGCGACTCCCACAGGAACTCCTTGTCCTGCTTTTCCACAAGTTCCTATGCCTGGGTCTAACATCATATCATTTCCTACCATCGACACTTCTTTGAGTATTGATGGTCCGTCGCCAATAAGTGTTGCACCTTTAATTGGAGATCCAATTTTACCATTATTTATTTCGTAAGCTTCAGTACAATTAAATACAAATTTTCCAGAAGTAATATCTACCTGGCCACCTCCAAAACTTACTGCAAAAATTCCTTTATCAACAGATTTGATCATTTCATCTTGAGTTTGATTGCCACTTAACATCATTGTGTTTCTCATTCTTGGCAAAACAATATGTCTATAATTTTCTCTTCTTCCAGATCCGGTAGATCTTGTATTCATTAATCTTGCATTGTGTCTGTCTTGCATAAAATTTTTGAGAATACCATTTTCAATTAAAACTGTTCGCTCAGTTGGCGTTCCCTCATCATCAATAGTTAAACTGCCTCTTCTATTATCTATCGTACCATCATCAACAATTGTTACTCCCTCGCTTGCAACTTTTTCTCCAATAAGATCATGAAATGCTGATGTTTTTTTTCTATTAAAATCTCCTTCTAGACCATGACCAATTGCTTCATGAATTAATATAGCAGGCCAACCAGGTCCCAAGACTACTTTCATCTCACCAGCAGGTGCTGGTTTGCTTTCTAAATTTACTGATGCGATTCTAAAAGCCTCTTCACAAACATTTTTCCAATTATCATTTTTTAAATAATCGTCATAAGATTGTCTGCCACCTATTCCATATACTCCCGTTTCTTTTCTTCCATTTTTTTCCAACATTACAGAGACATTAAATCTAATTAATGGACGTACATCGGTGAGTGCTTCTCCACCTGATCGAATAATTTCAATTGATTTTTGCTCACCAGCAAAACTAGCAGTCACTTGTTTTACTGACCCATCTTTTTTTCTTAAAAAATCATTTACTTTATTTAAAACTTCTAATTTCGAGTCTAAAGATTTTTGTTCAATTGGATTAATATCTTCATAAAATTTTTTTTTAGATTTTGTAATTTCATGATTATATGTCCCTTTAATTGATTTAAGAGTTGATTTAAGATTTTCTGAGGAATTTTTTAATGAATCTTTTGATATTTCGTTAGAATATGAATAAGCAACAACCTCATTTGAGATAGCCCTGAAGCCAAATCCTAAATCAGAACTATAGTTTGAGCTTTTTATTTTATTGTCATCTAACAAAATTGACTCTGATTTCGATTCCTCTAAATAAAGCTCACCATCATCACAATTATTTAGTGTATCAGATACTATTTTATCTGCATCTTGTCTTGTTAAATCAGATTTGTTAAAG
>NZ_JBNAIL010000038.1:0-4494 GCF_052048195.1 Candidatus Pelagibacter sp. HIMB123
AGCACTGGATGCCATTTACATCTAACAAAGATTTTAAAGAGAACCCAAGATTAATTGTTGAAGCTAAAGGTGTGTATTTAAAAAATCATCAAGGCCAAACTCAAATAGATGCAAGCTCTGGATTATTTTGTAATCCTTTAGGTCATGGTAGAGAAGAAATTATTGAAGCAATAACAAACCAATTAAAAACTTTAGATTATTGCCAACCTTTCCAACAAGGTTTTGGTGGATCATTTGAATTAGCGACTAGGATTTCAAAACATACCCCAGGAAATTTGAATAGAATGTTTTATACTATTTGTGGTTCAACTGCTGTTGAAACTGCAATTAAAATTGCAATCGCTTATCATAGAGCAAGAGGCGATAGTCAAAGATTTAGATTTGTTGGTAGAGAAAGAGGTTACCATGGAATGAATATTGGTGCGACTTCTGTTGGAGGTATGGTTAATAATGTTAAAACTTTTGCAAGTGTTTTAATGCCAGGTGTTGTTCATATGCGACATACACATTTACCAGAACATAAATTTGTAAGTGGTCAACCAGAAACAGGTGTCGAATTAGCAGAAGATTTAGAAAGAATTTGTATGAATTTTGGAGCAGAAAATATAGCAGCTTGTATTGTTGAACCTATTGCAGGATCAACCGGTACATTAGTTCCACCAAAAGGATATCTACAAAGATTAAGAGAGATTTGTGATAAGCATGGAATACTTTTAATTTTTGATGAAGTAATTACAGGATGGGGTAGAACCGGATCTCCATTTGCATCTCAAGAGTATGGAGTAACTCCAGACATGATGACAATGGCAAAAGCTACTACAAACGGAATTAGCCCGATGGGAGTTGTTGCATGTAAAGAAGATATTTATGATGCTATCGCAGAAAACGCTCCTAAGGGAACAATTGAATTATTCCATGGATATACTTATTCTGGAATTCCAATTTCGGTAGCTGCTGGATTGGCAGTTCAAGATATTATTGAAAAAGATGATATTTTTAATAGAGCTAAAAATTTAGCACCTTATTTTCAAGAAGGATTAATGTCTCTAAAAGATATTGATGTTGTTGATAACATCAGAGGATACGGAATGATGGGTGGAATTGATATTGTTATGGACAAAAAACCAGGTGCTGCTGGATTTACTTGTTTCAAACATTGCTATGAAGCTGGAGTAAATTTTAAAGCTACAGGTGATTGTTTAATCATTGCTCCAATGTTTATTTGTGAAAAAAAACACATTGATGAAATTATTGAAAAACTTCGAACTGGAATAACAAATTACGCAAAAAGTAAAAAGAATTAATTTTCGTTTATGAAAATTGGAGTTCCCAAAGAAATAAAACCACAAGAAAATAGAATTGGTTTAACACCAGATAGTGTTAAAACTTTAGTTTCTGAAGGTCATGAAGTTTTAATTGAAAACAATGGTGGATTTGAAGCTGGTTTTGAGAATGATCAATATATAAAAGCTGGTGCTAAAATTGCCGATACTGCAGCTGACATTTTTAATGATGCAGAAATAATTGTTAAAGTAAAAGAGCCTCAAAAAGTAGAAGTTGATATGATTAGAGAAAATCAAATTGTATATACCTATCTACATTTAGCCGCTGCAAAAGAATTAACTGAAGGATTAATAAAATCTAAAAGTATTAATATCGCTTACGAAACAGTTACAGATGATAATGGAAGACTACCTTTACTTGCACCTATGAGTGCTGTTGCAGGAAGAATGTCTGTACAAGCTGGAGCTCACTGTTTAGAGAAAAATCAAAGTGGTAGAGGTTTGCTATTAGGGGGCGCACCAGGTGTAACAGGTGGAACGGTAGTTATATTAGGTGGAGGAGTTGTTGGAGAAAATGCTGCAGTGATTGCAACTGGTATGCAGGCAAAAGTTCATATTGTAGATAAATCTGAAGCTAGATTAAAACAACTTGTTGAAATGTTTGGAGATAAAATTATTCCAGAACAAAGTGATAAAACCGATTTAGATAAATTAGTTGCTGAGGCAGATCTTTTAGTTGGTGGTGTATTAATTCCAGGAGCAGAAGCACCAAAATTAATTACTAAAGAAATGATTAAAACAATGAAAAGAGGATCTGTAATTGTTGATGTTGCTATAGATCAAGGAGGATGTGTGGAAACCAGCAAACCCACAACACATGGTAATCCAACTTATATAGTTGACGATGTAGTTCATTATTGTGTAGCAAATATGCCAGGTGGTGTACCCAGAACATCAACGTTAGCATTAAATAACGCAACCTTACCTTTCTTAGTTAAACTTGCTAATAAAGGTTATCAAAAAGCATTAAGTGAAGATAAAAACTTTTTAGCAGGGTTAAATGTTCATAAAGGTCAAGTAACTTACAAAGCAGTTGCTGATGTCTTTGGGCATAATTTTGTAGAACCTGGAGAAGCTATCAAACATTAGAAATGGAAAAAAACTATCCTTCAAGCGCAAAGGTAGTTATAATTGGTGGCGGTGTAGCTGGCACTTCTTGTGCTTACCATTTAGCTAAATTTGGATGGAAAGATATAGTTTTATTAGAAAGAGACCAACTTACTTCTGGAACTACTTGGCATGCTGCAGGATTAATAGGTCAATTAGGAGCCACTTCTACTATTACTAAATTAAGAAAATATTCTTTAGATCTTTACAAAGAGCTAGAAAAAACAACAGGTTTATCAACTGGTCTTAAACAGAATGGAGCAATAACAGTTGCATCATCTAAAGAAAGGATGCAGGAGTTGTTAAGGCAAGCTACAACTGCACAACTATCTAATGTTGAGGTAGAGGTTTTAAATAAAGAGAGAATAAAAGAATTATATCCAGTAGTAAAAAACGAAGATTTAGTAGGTGGAGTTTATATGCCAAAAGACGGTCAGGCCGATCCTGTTGGAGTTACAAATGTATTGGCTAAAGCTGCTAAAATGTTAGGTGTTAAAATATTTGAGAAATCACCAGTAAAAAAAATTTTAGTAAAAAATAAAAGAATATATGGTGTTGAAACTTCTCAAGGAAAAATTGATTGCGAATATGTTGTTTTAGCTACAGGAATGTGGTCTAGACAAATTGGAGAAGATATTGGTGTTAGTGTTCCGCTATATCCTAATGAGCACTTCTATGTAATCACAGAACCAATGAAAGATCTTCCAAAAGATTTACCTGTTTTGAGGGATTACAATGCATGTCTATACTTAAAAGAAGATGTTGGAAAAATGTTAGTTGGAATTTTCGAACCTAATGCAAAACCTGCATTTAAAAATAGTGGAAAAGTTCCTGATGATTTCTCATTTGGAGAATTTCCAGATGATTTTGATCATTTTGAACCTTACCTTGAGAAATCTTTTCATAGACTCCCAATGTTAGAAAACGCAGGTATAAGAAAGTTTTTTTCAGGACCCGAGTCGTTTACACCTGATACCCAATATTTACTTGGGGAAACACCAGAAGTAAAAAACCTTTATACTTGTTGTGGTTTTAATAGTATTGGAATAGCCAGTTCTGGAGGAGCAGGAAGAGTAACTGCGGAATGGATGATTAACGGTCATATAAATGAAGATTTATTTTCTTTAGATATAAAAAGATTTCAAAAGCTTCATTCATCTAAAAAATTTATCATGGATAGGGTTACTGAAACCTTAGGGGATTTATATGGTATGCATTGGCCGTATAAACAGCATAAAACTTCAAGAAATGAAAAATTATTACCTTATCACGAAGAATTAAAAAAAGCTGGTGCATGTTTTGGTGTAGCGGGAGGGTTTGAAAGACCTATGTGGTATTCCCTAAATGGAGAAAAACCAGAATATCAATATAGTTTTAACTATCAAAATTGGTATCCATCAGCAAAACATGAAACCATAAATGCTAGAAAAAATGTCGGACTTTTTGATTTTTCAACTTTTTCTAAATTTGATTTAAAAGGTGAGAAAGTTCATAGCGATTTACAAAAAATTTGTACAGCTAATATTAAAAATGAAATTGGCAAATCTTCCTATACTCACATGCTAAATGAGGATGGTGGTATTGAAACGGATGTAACAGTTTGGGCGCAAAGAATATCTTATGTGGGTGAACTTGGCTTTGAATTATATGTGAATAAAGACGATGCTTTGGATTTATATAAAATTTTAGCTAATGAAGGCAAAAACTTTGGCTTATCTCATTGCGGTATGCATGCAATGGATATAATGAGAATGGAAAGTGGTTTTTTACATTGGGGCCATGACATTTCCCCAGAGGAAAATCAGTATCAAGCAGGTTTAAATTTTACTATTAGTTATAAAAAAAATTTTAATTTTATAGGTAAAAACGCATTGTTAAAAATTAAAGATAAACCTTTAGAAAAGAGAATGATGATGTTTACATTAAAAGATAGTAAACCAGGTCAACCTTTGTTGTTACATGAAGAGCCGATTTATTTAGATGATAAAATCATTGGAAGAACAACTTCAGGAAATTATTCATTCTGCTTTGATAAAAATTTATC
>NZ_JBNAIL010000039.1:0-3117 GCF_052048195.1 Candidatus Pelagibacter sp. HIMB123
GAACGTGGCAAGATTGAGATTATTTCTTCAAAAAATATGACAACTAAGCGTGATCTCGCTTTAGCATATTCTCCAGGAGTTGCTGCTCCTGTAAAAAAGATAAGTGAAAACCCAGAAGCAGCTTATGATTACACAAGTAAAGGAAACCTTGTTACTGGAAAAGTAGATAGTCCAGAAGAAAAATTAATGATTACAAAGTTAGCATGGGAAACCAAGGGTGCTAGATCTGTTAGAAATGATATTAAAATAAAAGAAGAGTTTAACTTTAAGCAATCTGCAAAAGATGTATTAATAACATCTCAACTTAGAACAGCTATAATTGTAAATAAAAATATTAAGGCAACCAATTATCAAATAGATACCTATAAGAAGAAAATTTATATTTATGGAATTGCTTTAACTTCAGAAGAAAAAGATTTAGTTATAAGTGAAGCAAAAGAAATACTTGATGTCGAAGATGTAATTGCCAGTATCATTCTTGTTGAAGATTTAAGAATTCAAAGAGAATAATTATTTTTTGTAATCAATTACTTGGGAAGAATAAGCAGCAATTGATGCTAAGTTGAGTATCTCAGAAGTTGATGATCTTAAAGGTGCAATTTCTATTGGAAGCCCAAGTCCAATTAATAATGGTCCAATAACTTTTGTGTCTCCAATTGTTTTCATCAGTTTATATGAAATTGCTGCACTATGTTGTCCAGGCATTATTAAAATATTTGCTTTACCAACTATCTTTGCAAAAGGATAAAGTTCCTCATATTCTGGATCGAGAGCTACATCAGGCTGCATATCTCCATCAAATTCAAAGTCTACTTTTTTTTCTTTTAATATCTCAACCGCGTTTCGAATATGTTTTGTTCTACTTGTAAGAGGTTGTCCAAATGTAGAGTGAGATACAAAAGCAACTTTAGGATCAAATCCAAAAAGTCTAACTACTCTAGCTGTAGATATGGCAATTTCAGCCATTTGTTCAGAAGTTGGATATTCATGAACACTTGTATCACCAACAAAAATAGTTCTACCTTTATGAACGATCATATTTAAACCAAACATAATTTCTCCTTTTCTAACATCAACAACTTGCTTGATTTTTTCAAATGAAGCTCCAAATCGTCTCGTATTGCCTGTTACAGCACCATCAGCGTCGCCACAGGCAACCATACTAGTAGCCCAAACAACTCTATCATTTCTGATCATGCGGTCACAATCTCGTTCTAATAATCCTTGCTCTCTTTGTAATTTTTCAAATAAATGTTTAACGTATCTTTTTCTTTTTTCTTCATCTTTTGAATTAACAATTTCGATGTCAAAATTTTCACTATAACCAATATTTTTAATTTGTTCTTTAATTTTACTTTCTTTACCTACCAGGATTGGAATACCTAATTTTGAATTTTTAAATGCAATAGCGGCTTTTAAAGTATTTTCATCTTCACCATCTGCAAAAACAATTCTTTTCTGATTTTTTTTGATAAATGAATTTATACCTTGCATGATTGTTACTGTTGGGTCTAGTCTTTGTTTTAGTTGGTCTTTATAAACATCAAAATCATCTATATTTTTTCTAGCTACTCCACTATCTATAGCTGCTTTTGCTACAGCTGCTGGTATTACACTAATTAATCTTGGATCAAATGTTGATGGAATAATATAATCTTTTCCATAATGAGGTCTTTCTCCACCCATAGCTGCAACCACTTCATCAGGAACATCTTCTCTTGCAAGCTTAGCTATCGCATTAGCTGCAGCAACTTTCATTTCTTCATTTATCGTTTTGGATCTAACATCTAAAGCTCCTCGAAAAATGTAAGGAAATCCAATTAAATTATTTACTTGATTGGGATAATCCGATCTCCCTGTTGCAACAATTGCATCATTTCTTACTTCACTAATTTCCTCAGGGGTAATTTCTGGGTCAGGATTTGCACAAGCAAATATAATTGGATTTTTTGCCATGGATTTAACCATCTCTTTTTTTAGAACACCTTTTGCAGACAATCCTAAAAAAACATCCGTACCTTTGACAGCATCCTCTAAAGTCCTATGTTTAGTTTTTATTGCATACCTGGATTTCCATTGATCAATTCCCTCTGTTCTTCCTTCGTAAATTACACCCTTTCTATCTAGCATTATTATATTTTCAGATTTTGCTCCTGAGTTTTTAAATAACTCAGTACAAGCTTGTGCTGAAGCTCCTGCACCATTAACTACAACTTTAATTTCTTTTATTGATTTACCACAAATATCCAAAGCATTAATTAATGCTGCAGTTGTTATAATCGCTGTTCCGTGTTGGTCATCGTGGAAAACAGGAATATCCAAAATTTCTTTTAATTTTTGCTCTATTATAAAACAATCTGGGGCTGCTATGTCTTCTAAATTAATTCCACCAAAGCTAGGTGCAAAATTTTTAATTGAATTTATGATTTCGTCTGAATCTTTGCAATCAATCTCTAAATCTATTGAATCAATATCAGCAAATCTTTTAAATAAAACAGCCTTTCCTTCCATCACAGGCTTTGATGCAAGAGCACCTAAATTTCCCATCCCCAATATTGCTGAACCATTACTTATTACAGCAACAAGGTTTCCTTTACTTGTGTAATCATAAGCTGCTTCTGGGTTTTCACTTATCTTTTTTACAGGAGCAGCAACTCCTGGAGAATATGCTAAAGCGAGATCACGCTTAGTTGTCATATTTTTTGAAGAAATAATCTCAATCTTGCCAGGTTTTTTGTCTTTATGAAAATCTAAAGCTTCTTTATCTGTGTAATGATCGATTTTTGTTTTTTTCATTTCTGATAACAATAAGTGTACAATTGGGGTAAAATTAAGACTAATATGATTTATGAACTTACTTAAGTCAACAGGCACATTTGGTTTTTATACCATCATTAGTAGATTGCTGGGTTATTTAAGAGATATTTTAATAGCAATTTTTCTTGGAACAGGGATGTTGGCCGATGCTTTTTTTGTAGCATTTAGAATTCCAAATACTTTTAGAAGATTGTTTGCTGAAGGCACCTTTAACGCAGCATTCGTTCCAAGTTACTCATCAGAAATTACTAAGGGAAAAAAACAATCAAACAAATTTGCTAACAATATTTTTAATCTTCT
>NZ_JBNAIL010000040.1:0-2593 GCF_052048195.1 Candidatus Pelagibacter sp. HIMB123
TTTCATAAGGAATATTTTCAAATTCATAAGTGACCAAATCAACCTGATTTATAAATTCTGATATTTTTTCTTTATTATCATAACTTCCTTTAACAAATTGATTACAAAAATTTTGTGCTGGTGCATCTATGTCATCACAAAAAACAACAGTTTTAACATTTAATTTTTTAGCCGCTATTGCAAGCATACTTCCAAGTTGACCACCCCCAATGATACCAAGAGTAATTTTTGACATTTTATTTTGGAGATTTCTTTACAGATTTAGTTTGTGATGTTCTAAAATTTTTAAGTTTTTTTCGAACATTTGAATTATTATTAGCAATTATTGCTGCAGCTAATAAAGCAGCATTAATGGCGCCATCCTCTCCTATAGCAAGCGTTCCCACAGGAATTCCTTTAGGCATTTGTGCAATTGATAACAAACTGTCTAAACCTTTAAGTTTTTTACTTTCAACAGGAACCCCAAGTACTGGCACATGTGTAAGTGCTGATATCATGCCTGGAAGATGAGCAGATCCTCCAGCACCTGCAATTATTACTCCTATATTATTTTGCTCAACTTTTGCAGCATATTCATACATTCTTTGAGGTGTTCTGTGAGCAGATATAATTTTTGTTTCAAATGAAACTCCAATTTTTTTTAGGGTTTTTTCGGCTAGTTTCATTACTTTATAGTCAGATTGACTTCCCATTATGATTGAAACTTTTAATTTACTATTTTTTTTCATGAAAATTGATCGATCTGTTTATTTCAAAATTAACTTAAAATTTCAATAAAATTAATAGTATTTAAAATACATATTGATTAGAGTTAAATATACTATGAATTATAAAATTGATAATCTTCAATATTGTAATTGGTCTAGGAAAATCTTTGAGATCAATAGATCTGCTGGATTAGATGCTGTCCATGTTACCATTGTCTACCATGAAGATTTTGATGAATTACAACTTGAAATTAAAAAATGGGAAAAATTATTTCATGAAAATTCGGATTTAATTTTTCTTGGTAAGAATTTCCAAGATATTGATAAAGCTAATAAAGAAAACAAAACTGCAATATTCTTTGGTTTCCAAAACTGCTCACCAATTGAAGATGATATAAATTTAGTTGAAAAGGTTCATGAATTAGGATGCAGATTTATGCAGCTTACTTATAATAACCAGTCTTTGCTAGCAACAGGTTGTTATGAAAAAGTAGATAGTGGAGTTACAAATTTTGGACGTGAGGTTATAAGAGAAATGAATAGAGTTGGCCTCGTGGTCGACATGTCTCATTCTGCAGAAAAAAGTACTCTAGATGCAATTGAATTCAGTGAAAAACCAATAGCAATTACTCATGCCAATCCTTCTTTTTGGCATCCAGCTAAAAGAAACAAATCCTCAGATTTATTAAAAATTTTGAGTGATAGTGGTGGTATGTTGGGTTTATCATTATACCCTCATCACTTAAAAGATAACACAAATTGTACTCTAGATAGCTTTTGTGAAATGGTGGCAAAAACCGCTGAAATAATGGATGTAAAAAAAATAGGAATAGGATCAGATCTTTGTTTAGATCAGCCAGATACTGTTGTTGAATGGATGAGAAATGGCTCTTGGTCTAAAAGTAAAAATTATGGTGAAGGTTCGAAAAATAAACCAGGTTTTCCAAAACAACCTGATTGGTTTCTTGATGCAAGAGGGTTCTCAAATATTGAAAAAGGTCTAAAAAAAGCAGGTTTTTCAGATACCGAGACACATGGAATACTTGGAAATAACTGGTACAATTTTTATAAATCTATTTAATTATGAAAGTTGAATTAAGAGACCCAAACAAGATAATGAAATTATCAAGGCTAGGATCTTTTCATCAATCAAAATTATCTTTTTTTTAAGAAGTTTTCTTAATGAATTTAAAGAGTGGGAGTATAAAAGAGATTTATTTAATTTAAACGAAAATGGTTTTGGAGAAGCTGTTTATTCATTTAAAAAAAATAAAAGAGTTTATTCTTTAGTTTGTTTTGCAAATGAAATCAAAGATGAAGAAAGATCAGATAGAGTTATAGCAACAAAATGGGATGCAGCTTTTACATTACATGATGGAGTTCCTACAAAAAAAGACATTGAAAGATTAAAAAATGAAGTTCCAAAGCAAGAAGTCGGTAGACTTTCTTATAAAGAATTAACTTTATCGAGAGCAAACAAATCAGTAAGAATTTATAATCATGTAGTTGAAAGTTTGAGTAAAGGTAAGCAGCCAGATTTAAACCTATTATCAAAAGTAGGCTATTTATATAGGACTACAGCAGTATATGGCTCTGGTAAGTTTGGTCTAGCAGATCGATTTAGAATTAAAAATCGTGAAGAAATTAATGGCCCATTCAGATTAGAAATGATGTTGGTATATTTGGTAAGACAATTTACTTTTGATCAAGTTAATCATGTTGCTTATTATAAAAATCCAAAAAAAGCCGTTAAGCTAGATGACAATATTTGTAAAAACTTGGGAATAGGTAACTCCACAGGCTTGGGCATGGCTCCATTTATAGTCAATCACCCAACTCTATTAAATAATTGGATTTTAAGTAGAGAAAAAGCACCCTGAAAAGAG
>NZ_JBNAIL010000041.1:0-2237 GCF_052048195.1 Candidatus Pelagibacter sp. HIMB123
TCCAGATGAAAAAATTAAACAAGAAGCTTTGGACTATGTTTCATTGATGACACCAGTTGTTAAATCATTATTTACAGATTTAGCTATGGAGATTACCAATGATGCAATGCAGATACATGGTGGATATGGTTATACTAAAGACCAAGGAATAGAGCAGTTATATAGAGATAATCGTATTACTCCAATCTATGAAGGTACAAATTCTGTTCAGGCAGCAGATTTAGTGTTTAGGAAACTATCTAATAAAAATGGTGATGTTATAAATAAGTTTTTAGATATGGTTAAATCTGAATGCGATAGTAAGAATGAAAAAGTAAAAACATTTTCAAAAGAATTAAATTATTATTTAGATATTTTATCTAAGTTTACAGACTGGGTTAAGGATAAACATAAAATAGAAAAAGACGATGTAAGTGCTGCAGCAAATGATTATTTGAGAAGTCTGGGATACGTTTCAATTGCTTATGCTTGGATCAAAATTTTAGATGTAAGTTTTAATGATTTTGATAAAAATAAAGAATTTTATAGCGATAAAATAAATACCGCAAAATTTTATTTCGATAAGGTATTGCCTAGAGCTGAGTATCATTACAAATCTGCTATTTCAGGAAGTTCTAACATAATGAATTTTAAGTTTAATTAATAATGAATCATTACGAGACAAATTTAGATAAAAATAAAGCGAACTACGTTCCACTTACCCCACTAACGTTTCTTAAAAGAGCAAGGGAAATTTATCCAAATTATGAAGCTATAATTTATGAAGATAGGAAATATACTTGGGAGGAAGTTTACAAGAGAGCTGTAAAATTTGCTAGCGCACTGTCAAAAATTGGAATTAAAAAAGGAGATACAGTTTCGTTTTTGGCCTTCAATACACCTGAAATTTTCGAAGGACATTACTCAGTACCTATGGCAGGTGCAGTATTGAATACAATTAATATAAGACTAGATGCAAATACAATTTCATATATTTTAGATCACAGCGATGCAAAGGTGCTAGTAGTTGATAGACAATTGCATGGAGAAGTTAAGAAAGCATTAAAAACTTTAAATAAGAAAATTACAATAATTGATATAGATGATAAAAATGCTGATCAATCGAAATTAGAAAAAATTGGCGATTTAGAATATGAAAGTTTTTTAAATACTGGTGATGAAAATTTCGATTGGCAAATGCCAGAGGATGAATGGCAAGCAATATCATTAAGCTATACATCAGGTACTACAGGAAATCCCAAAGGAGTAGTTTATCATCATAGAGGTGCATATTTAATGTCTACAGGAAGTTCAGTAGCTTGGAACATGCCAAATAGATTAAATTTTTTAACAGTGGTTCCAATGTTTCATTGCAATGGTTGGTGTTATCCATGGACAGTTCCAATGTTAAATGGAAGGACAATTTGTTTAAGAAATATTGACATAAAAAAAATTTTTGAATTAATCGATAAATATGAAGTAACTCATTTTGGTGGTGCCCCAATAGTATTAAATATGATTACAGGAGCTCCTGAAAGTGACAAAAAAAAATTAAAACAAAAAGTTTATGTTTTGACTGCTGGAGCGCCTCCACCAAGTATAATTTTCAAAAAAATGAGAGCATTAGGTTTTGAAGTAATGCATGTATACGGTTTAACGGAAACTTATGGACATGTTACTCAGTGTGCGTGGAATGATGAATGGAACAATTTCGATGAGGAAAAACAAAATGAAATTAAGGCTAGGCAAGGTGTAAGATATCCAAATACCGAAGGTGTAGTTGTTTTGGATCCAGAAACAATGAAAGAAGTTCCTAAAGATGGAAAAACAATTGGTGAAATTATGATTAGAGGGAATGTCGTAATGAAAGGTTACTTTAAAGACAAAGATGCTACCGATAAAGCTATGAAAGATGGATGGTTTCATAGTGGTGATTTAGCTGTAATGCATCCTGATGGGTATGTAAAAATACAAGATAGATCAAAAGATATAATTATTTCCGGAGGTGAAAATATTTCCTCAATTGAAATAGAAAATACACTTTCTAAACATCCATCAGTTTCTATTGCGGCAGTTGTTGCTAAACCTGACGAAAAATGGGGAGAAGTTCCTTGTGCATTTATTGAAATGGTTAAAGATAAGCCGGTATCAGAAAAAGAATTAATTGATTTTTGTAAAGAAACTTTAGCGGGATTTAAAGTTCCCAAGAAAGTTGTCTTCTGTGAGTTGCCAAAAACTTCGACAGGAAAAATACAAAA